>JADGHI010000181.1 GCA_019689515.1 Acetobacteraceae bacterium
CGGCCGGGAGGGTCGTTCGGGTCGGAATCGGTTATGCCGCCCCCCCGACGGCTGCGGCCTGGCGGATCGTTCGGATCAGAGTCGGATGACCCCGAGCCACCACGACCACGGCCGACAGGATCGTTCGGGTCGGAATCCGACACGCCGCTGCCCCGGCCGCGGCCCGGCGGATCGCCCGGATCGGCATCGGACACGCCGCCGCGCCGCGCACCTCGCCCGGAGCCGCCGCGGCCATTGCCTGGCGGGTCATCCGGATCGGAGTCAGTCAGGCCCGAGCCGCGCGGCCGGGAAGGCGCCCCGCCTCCGCGCCCCGCTCCTGGCGGATCGCCCGGATCCGAGTCGGTAAGGCCGCTTCGGCCGCCGCCTCCGTCCTTCGAGCCCGGAGCGGTGCCTGCCTTCGGTCCCTGCGCGACCGCGCCGCGCGGCGCCAGCGCAACGGCCCCCACCGCGGGCACTGCAGCACCAAGGCTCGCCAGGCGCAGGATGAGGAGGCGCCGCGCGAGGCGGGAATCAGGGGGCGGCGAGGCGGACATCGAGCGTCGCACGGCTCCAGCGATTTTTAAGCATTCTCCAGTGTGATGCGGGCGGAGACAAGCGTGATGAGAGGAATTCCCCTTGCACGTTAGTTCTTGTTTTGTTCATGTTTGCGCATGAGCAGCGCAACCCGGACCGTCGACCCCGGTCTCCACATCCCGCCTCCGCCGCCCCAGGCTCAGCGGATCGGCGTGGCGCCGCACTGCGGTCGCTGGTGGCGCCCGATGACGCGCAGCGCAGTCGAGGAAGCAATGCTCGCCTTCACCCTTGGCCTCGCCTGCTCCTGCGTCCTGGTCGAGCTGGCCCTTTGGTTCGGCGACCGCTGAGGGCGGAGCCGCGCACAGCGCCTGGGCCGGCCGCCCTGCGGCGGCGGCCACGCCCCCCGGCCGACTGTTCTCCGGCCGTCAGCCGGCTTGCGCGCCGGCCGCCTCCCTGCGCCGTTCCGCGAGCACGCGGTGAGCATGGCGCAGCGCCGCCGCCATCTGCGCGGCCGGTACCGCCCCCGAGAACAGCAAGTGGCGATCCAGGACGAAGCTCGGGACGCCGGAGAGCCCGGCGCTGCGCAGCGCATGGTCCTCCGTCAACACCTCCTCGCGCGCGGCGAAGCCCTCGGTGAAGGCGTCGAGCGTGGCGGCATCGAGCCCCGCCTCCGCGCCGATCGCGGCGAGGGTGGCGCGGTCGCCGATGTCGCGGCCGTCGTGGAAATAGGCCTGGAAGATCGCTTCCACTACGGCCCCCTGCAACCCTGTGGGCTCGGCCAGGTAAATCAGCCGGTGCGCCTCGACGGTGTTGGGCGTGCGGGTCATGCGGTCGTGCCGGAACTCGAGGCCGACGGCGCGGCCCGCCTCCGCCACCTGGGCGTCGAGCTGGCGCGAGCGCTCGAGACTGCCGAATTTCCGCTCGCGGTAGCGCTGGCGGTCCACGCCCTCCGGCGGCATACCGGGATTGAGCTGGAAGGGCAGCCAGCGGACCTCGAAGTGCAACCCGTCGCGCGCGGCGAGCTCGGCCAGCGCGAGGTCGAGCTGGCGCTTGCCGATCCAGCACCAGGGGCAGATGGCGTCGGAGACGACGTCGAGCCGGCCCGCACTGCCTGCATTGTCGGCGGGGAGGGCCGAGGCACTCTCCGTGGCGGCGCCGGTGGCGCCGGGCTCGCATCCCTCCGCCGTGCAGACGGCGCCCGTGGCGTCCTCGGGGATCCGGTCGTCGGTCATCTTCGGCCCTCCTGGTGGCATGGAGAGGGTGGGGGCGCCGGACGGATTGCGCCAGAGGGGATCGCCAAACGCGGCGGTCGCCCCGCATCATACGGCGAGGTAGCGCGCCCGCAGCGCCTCGTCGGCCAGCACCGTCGAGAGCGCGCCTTCCCAGCGGATCGCGCCGGTCTCGAGGATCAGCGCGCGGTCGCCAACCGCGGCGGCGAAGCGCAGATTCTGCTCCGACAGCAGGACGCCGAGGCCCTCCGCCCGCAGGGCCCGCACCGCCTCGGCCAGCCGCTCCACGACCACCGGCGCCAGCCCCTCCGAGGGCTCGTCAAGCAGCAGCAGCCGCGGATTGCCCGCGAGCGTGCGGGCGATGGCGAGCATCTGCTGCTCGCCGCCGCTCATCCGCCCCGCCGGCCGGTCGCGCAGCGCGCCAAGGGAAGGGAACAGCGCGAACAGACGTTCTTCCGTCCAGCCCGGCGACTGCCCGGCCGGAGGGGGCCGCATCCCGACGGCGATGTTCTCGCGCACCGTGAGCCCGGCGAAGATGCGCCGCTCCTCCGGGACATAGCCGAGCCCGGCGCGGGCGATGCGGAAGGGCGGCTCGCCGGCGAGGTCGCGCCCCTCGAAGAGCACGCGCCCCGCCGCAGGCGGCACCAGGCCCATGATCGCCTTGAGCGTCGTGCTCTTGCCGGCACCGTTGCGGCCGAGCAGGACCACCACCTCGCCCGGCGCCACGCTCAGGTTGAGGCCGGCGAGGATGCGCGCGCGGCCGTAGCGTGCCTCGAGGCCTTCCACCGTGAGCAGGGGTGGCGCAGCCGCTGCCGTTCCTTCGCCGGTCACGCCGCCATCCCCCCGAGGTAAGCGGCGCGCACGCGCGGATCGGCGCGCACGGCCTCCGGCGCCCCCTCGGCCAGCACCCGGCCGCGGTCGAGCACCACCACGCGGTCGGCGTGGCCGAACACCACGTCCATGTCGTGCTCGGTGAACAGCACGGCGATGCCGGACTCGCGCGCCAGCCGCGCGACGAGGGCCATCAGCGCGCCGCGCTCGGCCGGGGCCATGCCGGCGGTCGGCTCGTCCATCAGCAGCAGGCGTGGCGCGCCGGCGAGCGCGACGGCGAGTTCGACCCGCTTGAGGTCGCCATAGGCGAGCACGCCGCAGGCCCGGTTGGCCTGCTCCGCCATCCCGACCCGCGCGAGCAGCGCCTCGGCCTCGCCGCGCATCGCCTCGCGCGCGGGGCGCCACAGGCCGAACAGGCGCCGGGCCGCTGAGAGCAGCGCCATCTGCACGTTCTCGCGCACCGTCATCGAGCCGAAGGTCGCCGTGATCTGGAAGGTGCGTCCCACCCCGGCGCGGAAGATGCGGGGCGGCGGCAGGCCCGTGATGTCCTCGCCGGCGAGCCGCACCGTGCCGGCCTCGGGGCGGAGCTGGCCGCCGATCAGGTTGAAGCAGGTCGTCTTCCCGGCGCCATTCGGGCCGATCAGAGCGAGCAGCTCGCCCGCATGCACGACGAGCGAGACTCCGTCCACCGCCCGCACCCCGCCGAAGCTGCGGACCAGGCCGCGCGCTTCGAGGGTGGGGGGAGGGGGGCTGACCGCGGCGCTGCTCATGTCCGGGCGGAGGAGGCGTCCATGCGCGGCTCCCACCAACGGCGCGCCGCGCCGGCGAGCCCTTCGGGGAAGAACAGCACCAGGACCACGATCGCGAGGCCGAGCACCAGGCGCCAGTGGTCAGTCGCGCGCACCAGTTGCTCCGACAAGCCGGCATAGGCGAGGGCGCCCCAGATCGGGCCGGTCACCGTCTGCACCCCGCCGAGCAGCACCATCAGCAGCGCGTCCACGCTACGCGGGATGGCGAGCAGGGTGGGGAAGACGCTGCCCCGCCCGTAAGCGAAGAGCGCCCCGGCGATGCCAGCCATGGCGGCGGCGAAGGCGAAGGCGAGCCAGCGGACCAGCACCGCCGGGATGCCGATCGCCGCCGCCCGCGGCTCGCTGTCGCGCAGGGCGCGCAGCGCGTAGCCGAAGGGCGCGTGAACCGCGCGCAGCAGGAGGAAGGCGGCACCAGTGCAGAGGGCGAGGACGAGATAGGTGAACACCAGCTGGTCGCGCGCCCAGGCGTCGGGCCAGACGCCGAGGATGCCGTTGTCGCCGCCCGTGACCTCGACCCATTGGAAGGCGACGGACCAGGCGATCTGCGCGAAGGCGAGGGTGAGCATCGCCGAATAGACCCCCGAGAGCCGCACGCAGAACCACCCGAAGCCAAGCCCCGCGAGGCCTGCCGCGATCGGCGCGAGGGCGATGCCGGCCGCCATCGGCGCGGCGAGGTGATGGGCCAGCAGCGCCGCCGCATAGGCGCCGATGCCGAAATAGGCGGCGTGGCCGAAGCTCGCCATGCCCCCGGGGCCCATCAGGAAATGTAGGCTCGTTGCGAACAGCGTGAAGATGGCGAGGTCGGCGAGGACGCCCAGCGCATAGTCGCCGAGGAAGGGCGGCAGGGCGAAGGCGAGGGTAAGGGCGGCGTAACCGAGGCGGCGGAGCAGGGCCGGGGCAGGGCGGATCACCGGCGCGGCCGGGCTGAGGGACGCGACGGGCGCAGCACTGGCCGGTGCGGCGCCGAGCAGGCCGTGCGGCCGCAGCACCAGCACCACCGCCATCACCAGGAAGACCAGCACCAGGGTGATGCGCGGGAAGACCAGGATGCCGAAGGCATGTAGCTCGCCGATCAGCAGCGCGGCCAGGAAGGCGCCGCCGAGCGAGCCGAGCCCGCCCACCACCACCACCACGAAGGCCTCGACGATCACCGCGAGGTCCATGTGCAGGTTCACCGACTCACGCGGGAGCTGGAGCGCCCCGGCGAGGCCGGCGAGCGTCGCTCCGAGGAAGAACACGCCGGTGAACAGCGCGCGCTGGTCCACCCCGAGCGCGCCGACCATCTCGCGGTCCTCGGTTGCGGCGCGGACCAGCACGCCGAAGCGGGTGCGGTGGAACAGAAGCCAGAGCAGGCCCAGCACCACCGGGCCGAGCACGATCAGGAACAGCTCGTAGCGCGGGAAGCGCAGGCCCAGGAGGGGAAGCTCCGCCGCGCCGCGCAGCCCCGGCGCGCGCGGGCCGAGCAGGTCCTGCGGCCCCCAGATCCAGAGCGCCAGGTCCTGCACGATCAGGAGCACGCCGAAGGTTGCGAGCAGCGGAAAGAGCTCGGGCGCCCGGTAGAGCCGGCGCAGGAGCAGCACCTCGATCGCCACGCCGATCAGCCCGACGGCGAGCGCGGCAAGCAGGACGCCGCCCCAGAAGCCGAGCGGGCCGGCGGACCCGTCGCCGGCGAAGCGCGTGACCAGCGTCCAGCCGATATAGGCCCCGAGCATGTATAGGCTGCCATGGGCGAAATTGACGATCCGGCTGACGCCGAAGATCACCGTCAGGCCCGAGGCGACGAGGAACAGCGAGGAGGCGCTGGCGAGGCCGTTCAGCGCCTGGAGGATCAGCGCGTCCATGCGGAAGAGGCGGTGGGTCGGCGCCCTCCTGCCCCGGACCGCGGGTGTCTCACGACGCCGATTGCGGGCGCATCTGGCGCACCACGTCGTCCGGCGGCAGGTACCTGGCGCCGTCGGCGTAGCGCCAGTCCACCATCGCGCCCCGCCCGTTGCGCAGCGTCGTCTTCCCGACGAAGGCGCCGAGCGTGGACTGATGGTCCAGCGTGCGGAACTCCACCTCCGCGGTGCCGAACGCCGTGGGGAAGCGCAGGCCGCGCATGGCCTCGACCATCGCTTCGGTCCCGGCCGCCCCGCCGGTCTTGCGCAGCATCGTGGCGATCGCGGTGACGGTGTCGTAGCCGACCACGCTGCCGCAGCGCGGCTCCTCGTTGAAGCGCTGGCGGTAGGCCTCGCGGAAGGCTTTGTGGGTGGGGTTGTCGAGGTCGGCGTAGGGGTAGCCGGTGACGATCCAGCCCTCCGGCGCCTCATCGCCGAGCGGGAGCAGGTATTCCGGCTCTCCGGTCAGCAGGGAGACGACGCGGCGGCGCTCGAACAGGCCGCGGGTGTTGCCCTGGCGGACGAAATTGGTGAGGTCCTGGGCGAAGGTGACGTTGAAGATCGCCTCCGGATTGGCACCGGCCAGCGCCTGCACCGTCGCGCCCGCGTCGATCCGCCCGAGGGCGGGGAACTGCTCGGCGACGAATTGCACGTCGGGCCTGGCGCGGGTCAGCAGCTCCTTGAACCAGCGCGCGGCGCTCTGCCCGTACTCGTAGTTCGGGGCGACGATGGCCCAGCGGCGCTCGGGGAGCTTCGCCGCCTCCTCCACGAGCATGGCGCACTGCATGTAGGTCGAGGGGCGCAGGCGGAAGGTGAATCGGTTGCCGCGCGACCAGACCAACGCGTCGGTCAGCGGCTCCGAGGCGACGAACAGGCGCCGGTTCTGGTTGGCGAAGTCCGAGAGGGCGAGGCCGACATTGGAAAGGAACCCGCCCGCCAGCAGATGGACCCGCTCGACATTGATCAGCTCCCCGGCGTGGCGGACGGCGTCCTCGGGCCGGCCGGCATCGTCGCGGAAGACAGTCTCCAGCATGCGGCCGTTGATGCCGCCCTGGGCGTTGATCTGATCCTGCGCCAGCAGCCAGGCGTTCCGGTAGGGCTGCAGGAAGGCGGGAATGGCGGTGTAGCTGTTGATTTCGCCGATGCGGATCGGCCCCGAGCCACTCCCGCCGCCGCGGGCTTGCTGGGCGCGTGCGATGGCAGGTGCCGCGAGCATCGCCGCGGCGGCTGCGGCGGCCGTCTGGCGCAGCAGGGAGCGCCGCGCGTGCAGCCCGGTCGTCATCTCGGTCACTCCTCTCCGGTCCGGCCCGTGAGGGGGATGGGCGATCCTCGCCTTCGGGCCCTCAGACCCCGGGTGATCTGGGTGTTGTGGCCCGTGCATGCGCGCGCGGAAGGCAGCCGCCGCGCCGCCGAGCGGGCGCAAGAAAGAACGGATCGGAAGGTCCCGCAAGCCCGGGTCCCAGCGGCGCGCGTGCATCCCCGCACATGGCTCGTTCCGCTGGCGGCTGGTGCCCACGGCCGGACGGCGTGGCGGCGCGGGGACACCTGTCCATGGGCATCGCGAGTGCGGCGGCAGGGATGGCGCACGTCACGGCGGCTTCGTCGCCGGATAGCAGATGGACGCGCTGCGCGGGGCAGGGGCAACCGCCGGGGTATCACTCGGTCCTGCGTTCCGCCGCCTTCGCCGCCTGCCAGAGCTCTTCCATTTCCTCCAGCGTGGCGTCGGCGGGGTGCTTCCCTTGCTCCGCCAGTACCCGCTCCACGGCCCCGAAGCGCCGCTCGAACTTCGCGTTCGCCGCGCGGAGGCAGTCCTCGGGGTCCAGGTCCAGCTTCCGCGCCAGGTTCGCCAGCACGAAGAGCAGGTCGCCCAGCTCATCGGCGAGGCGGGCACGGTCGGGCGGCTGCTGGCAGTCCGGGCGCAGTTCGGCGCGCAGTTCGGCGGCCTCCTCCTCGAGCTTGTCGAGCACGGCGGAGGCATCCGGCCAGTCGAAGCCGACCCGGGCTGCGCGGCGGGTGAGCTTGACGGCGCGGGTGAGGGCGGGAAGGGCGATGGGCACGCCGGCAAGCGTGCTGGTTTCGGCACGCGCTGCGCGTTCGGCAGCTTTCTGCGCCTCCCAGGCG
>JADGHI010000182.1 GCA_019689515.1 Acetobacteraceae bacterium
GGCTGGCGCTAGCCGAGCACGATGTCGCGCAGCGCGAGCAACGCGCCCGGCTCGATGCGGTCCGCGGGCTGGGGGCGCAGCAGCACCGCCTCGCGGTCGCGCGGATCGCGCAGCCGGAGGAACAGCCCGTCGCGCTCGTTGAGCGGCTCGCCCGCCAGGTAGAGCTGCGTCACCAGCGGCACAGCTCCGCCACGCCCGGAGGGCGCCGCGGCCGCCGCGAGGTGGATGTGCGGCGTCCGCCCCGGATAGGGGACCGGGCGGATGGTGCGGAAGGCGTAGCTGCCGTCCGGGCCTGCCACGGCGCGGCCGCGGCCCTGGAAGCCGCCGTCGCGTTGGCCCTGCCGGTCGCGCGGGTGGCGGTAGTGGCCGAAGGCATCGCACTGCCAGATCTCCAGCACCGCCCCCGGCACCGGCGCGCCGCGCGCATCCAGGACGCGCCCGCGCAGGTGCATGATGACGCCCTGCGCATGCGCCGCCTCGCCGGCGACCTGCACGAGATCGGCGTCCACGTCGCCGGACCAGTCCAGCGGGTAGAAGGGCCCGGCGGTCTGGCGCGGCGTCGGCACCAACGCCGCGGCAAGGGACTGCCCCTGCGCCCCCGGCGCGATCCGCAGCGACGCGGCGGCGGCGAGGCTCGACAGGCCGGCGACCGAGCCGAGCGCGAGGCCGCGGCGGCCGGGCAGGGGAGGCGTGGGCGAGGGGTGGCGCATGGCGGCGGCCTCGATCCGGAGGGTAGGCCAGGGCATCTGGCACGCCGCGCCCCGTCTTGCGAGGCGGGGAGGGCCGTGACGGGCACCACGGATCGTGCAACGCTGCAGGCCGACGGCCCGTAGCGGGCAGGAGGCAGGGGCGCGCCGCGCCGACCGGACCTCGCCGACTCACCGGCGACGCCTTGCGCGGGACGGCGTTGTTCCAGGCGAGATGCCAGCAGCAACCGATCCCCGGCGGCGCGCATGGCGACCGCACCAGCCCGGCCCCTCCGTCCGCAGCGTGGCGCACCGCGGCGGCGGCGGCCCGCGGCTGACCCATCCGGACCGGGTGCTCTGGCCCGAGGCGGGCATCACGAAGCGCGCGCTCGCCGACTACCTCGCTGCTGCCGCGCCCCGGTTGCTGCCGCACCTCTCCGGCCGGCCGCTCGTGCTGCTGCGCGCGCCGGGTGGCATCCACGGCGCGCGCTTCTTCCAGCGCCATCCGGGCGGGGGGCTAGGGCCCGCGATCCGGCGGATCGTTCTGCCCGGCGTGGCAGAGAAGCCGCTGATCGGCGTCGACTCCGCCGAGGGCCTCGTGGCGCTCGCCCAGGCCGGGGCGCTCGAGGTCCATCCCTGGGGTTCGCGCCTCGATGACATCGAGCGGCCTGACCGCCTCGTCTTCGACATCGACCCGGCCGAGGGCCTGCCCTTCGCCGCCGCGGTCCGCGCCGCCCAGGAATTGCGCGAGCGGCTGGAGGCGCTCGGCCTCGCCGCCTTCTGCAAGACCACCGGCGGCAAGGGCCTGCATGTGTTCGCGCCGCTGCACCCCCGCGCCGCCTGGCCGGAGGCGAAGGCCTTCGCCAGGTCGGTTTGCGAGGCGATGGAGCGCGCCGCGCCCGAACGCTTCACGACCAACGCCGCGATGCGCCTGCGGGCGGGACGGATCTTCCTCGACTACCTGCGCAACGACCGCGGCTCGACGGCGGTGGCGCCCTGGTCGCCGCGCGCACGGCCGGACGCCACCCTGTCCATGCCGCTCGCCTGGGGCGAGGTGACGGAGGCCCTCGACCCGCGTGCCTTCACGATCGGCACAGCTGCGGCGCGCCTCGCGGAGCCGGATCCCTGGGGCGACTTCGCCGCGGCGGCGCGGCCGCTCCCCGGCGGGCCGTGACAGGCCGCCGCGCGGGCGGCCAGGGGCGCCTCAGTCCCCCGCCGTCGCGATGCGGAGGCTCGGCCCACGGCGCGTCGCGGCGGTCACGCCATAGCCGGGGCTGTCCTTCGTGTAGAGGTTGCCGATCGCGAAGGTGAGCATGTCCGTATGGAACTGCGGCGGAATCCCGCGGAACTTGCAGGAGGCGACCACCTGGCGGACGATGAACTCGGGCTGGTAGGCCGCGAGCGGGAAGTCGTTGCGCTCGGTCAGCTCGGCCAGGACGAAATCGATCACCTCGTCCGTCGCCTCGAGCCCGTGCCTGCGGGCCGCGCCACGGAAGATCTCGCGGTATTGCTCGCGGCTCGGCGCGCCGACCTCGATCTTGTAGGGCAGACGCCGCAGGAAGGCGCCGTCCATGAGCTGGCTCGGCGGCATGTTGGTCGAGAAGATCACGAGCTGGTCGAAGGGCAGCGCGAAGCTCTTGCCCGTGTGCAGCTTGAGGTAGTCCACCCGGCTCTCGAGCGGCACGATCCAGCGGTTCAGCAACGTCTCCGGCGAGACCAGCTGGCGGCCGAAATCGTCGATCAGGAAGGTGCCGTTCAGCGCCTTCACGTGCAGGGGGGCCTCGTAGAACTTCGCGAGCGTGTTGAAGCGGAGGTCGAGCATCTCCAGCGTCAGCTCGCCGCCGGCGACGACGAAGGGCCGCCGACAGGGCACCCAGCGCCGGTCGAAGCCGGTGGCGCGGATGCTGTTGGCGTTCGCTCCGTCCTCGGTCGTCTGCACTTCCTTGTGGATGTCGGGGTCGAACACCTTCACGATCTGGCCGCCGACCTCGAAGCAGTGCGGGATGAAGACCATGGTGTTGAAGAGCGCGCCGATCCGCGCCGCGATCGAGGTCTTGCCGTTGCCGGGCGGGCCGTAGAGCAGCATGGGTCGCCCGGAATTGATCGCCGGGCCGACCTTGTTGACGAGGTCGTCGGAGACGACGAGGCCCTTCAGCGCGCGCTCCACCGCCTCCGCCGGCAGGCGCTCCTCGCCGATCGCCTGGCGCTGGATGCGTGAGACGTAGTCGGAGAGCGGGACCGGGGCGGGGCCGATATAGCTGTTCTGCTCGAAGGCCTGTTGCGCCCATTCGCGGCCGCGCGCCGAGAGGCCGTAGCGCGGAAGGGCGCCGGTGAGGGTCCGCACCACGCCGAGCGCCTCGACGAGCTTCGCAGCGCTCGCTTCCTCGAGCAGGATCTGGATCAGCCGCTGCGGCAGCTTCAGCACGTCGGCGAGCTTGACGGCGGTGTCCACCGAGCCCCCGTGCATCGCCTTGGTGAGCAGGTTGAGCAGGTCGTTGAGGCTGAGCCCGGTCTCCTCGATGGAGAGCGGGGCGGCGGGGACGGCGTGCAGGACGCGGCGCAGGTCAAGCTCCGAGATCCTGCCCATGGAGATCAGGATCGCGCCCAGGCGCCCGCCATGCAGGCGCTGCCGACGGAGGGCCTCCGCGACATCCTCGGCAGTGGCGAGGCCGTTCGCGACCAGCAATTCGCCAAGCAGCATGCGATCCCTCCATCGGCGTCGCAGCGGCCCGCCGACCGCCCTGGCGGCACGAACCGTCATCGCCGCGGATCGGCCCGGTCGTCCTGGAGCCACGTGGGGCCGTTACGAGCGCCTTCTTATAACGCTTGCCGCTCGAATTCACAATATCGTGAAAATTGTGAATCCGACTCCAGGCTGCGCCGGCGCCTGGACGGCGCGCATGGCTCCCACGCCCCGCTGGTCCAGAGGACGGCCCCGCCCGCCCGCGGCAGCCGCGCCTACCGCGGCGGCGGGATCATCACGCGCTCGGCCAGGAGGATGGTTTTCACGCGGCCGAGAAAGGTGGCGCCGTCGGCGAACCAGCGCCGCGCCTCCGGCGAGGCGACCATCCGGGCGCGTGCGTCGAGGCTGTCGAACCAGCTTTCGGCGAACCCGTCGATCGGGCCCTCCATCGGGAAGGGCGCGATGTCGGCGCGGAACTGCTCCTCGACGATTCCGGACAGGACGAAGCCGCGCAGCTCCGGCACGCCTCGCGCCATGTCGGCATGAACCACGCGCCAGTGGTGGTGGAAGGCTTCCGGTGTGGAGTCCTCGCGCCGCCGGATCACCGTAAGCGCCTTGAAGGGGGGGTGCGCCGTCCCGTCGCCCTGCACGGGCAACACCACCTGCTCCTCGGTCACGAAGGTCCGGATGCCGCCGATGATGCTCGCGCCGTCGGCGTGCCAGCGCCGGCCCGCCTCCGAGGCCGCTGCCCGCGCCCGCGCCTCCAGGTCGTCGAACCAGGTCTGGGCGATGCCATCGAAGGGCGCCATCTCGAGCGCAGGGACGTCGCCGCGGGCGTGCTCCAGCACGGGAAGGCAGAGGACGTAGCCGCGCAGGCCCGGCACCTCATGGCACATCGGCGCGTGCACCTCGGTCCAATGGCGCAGGAACGCCTCGCGCGAGAGCTCCGGCCGGCGGGCGAGGAAGGAGACGGACTTGATCATGCGGCATCCCCGATCAGCGACATGCGCGTGCGCACACGCGGTCGAGGCCGGCCGAACCGCCCACCCGAACCGCCGCGGCGCGCAGCCGGCGAAGCATAACCGTCCGGGCGGCAGTGGCGAATGCCGTAGCGCGGCGGCACTGCGCGAGCGCGTGTGCACCCCACCACGGCCGGGGGCATCGCATCCGCGCGTCGCAAGGGCTGCCGAAGGCGCGCCGCGGCGAACCCTTCGGCATCGCCGCCAGCCGGCGCCGCTATTGGTCCTTCGCCTCCGGGTGCCGCAGCAGCCACAGCCGTTCGTGGGCGGCGACCAGGCTCTCCATGTTCTTCCGCCGGTTCATGTCCGGCGAAACCGGGCGACGCGTCAGCATCATCTCGAGGATGCGCAGCAATTCCTCCGCGACCTCGAAATCGCCCTGGTCACAGGCATGATGGAAGGCGATGAGAATCTTGTCCGACAACCGACGCGTGTAACGCGGCGGCGAATGCGCGCTTGCCCTGGCGCTGTCGCGCCGGCCGTCTGCATCCTGATCGTGGTCACCATTAGCCATTTCTGCCCCCCTGCGCCGCTTTCCCAGCCCCCCGGTCCTGCGGCGCGTCCCATGCTGCGGGACGAAACGATAGCCTAGCGACGGAATTAACGATACCCGGTGGCGTCACGACCCGACCATCTGAGCGCGGACGGTGGCCGCCATCGACTCCGGCGTCGTGCCGGGCCGGAACAGGCTGCGAACGCGCCCGTCCGGCCCGACGAGATAGACGAAACTCGAGTGGTCCATCAGGTAGTCTGCGTGGTCCGAGGACCGGGCACGGGCGAAATAGACGCGGTAGTGCCTGGCCGCCTCCGCCACCTGCTCGGGGCTGCCGGTCAGGCCCACCATGCGTGGATGGAAGCGCGAGACGTAGTCCGCCAGCACCTCCGGCGTGTCGCGTTCCGGATCGATGGTGATGAAGACCGGCGTCACGCGCTCCGCCTCGGGGCCCAGGACGTCGAG
This sequence comes from Acetobacteraceae bacterium, assembly GCA_019689515.1. GTDB lineage: Bacteria > Pseudomonadota > Alphaproteobacteria > Acetobacterales > Acetobacteraceae > Caldovatus. The sequence goes on from JADGHI010000182.1 coordinate 5,347, forward strand.
CGCATCGGCCATGACGCCGAGCTCGGTCGGGCACACGTCGGGGCAGAAGGTGTAGCCGAAATAGACCAGCATCCAGCGCCCGGCGAAATCCTGCTCGGTGACGGTGCGGCCGGATTGATCCACCAGCCGGAAGGGGCCGCCGAGCGCCGTGCCCTGCGGCAGGCGCACCCCGCCGGCGGAGGGGACGGGCATCTCCGCTCCGAACAGGCCGGTGAGGCGGCGCAAAAAGGCATCGCCCGGCGATTCGCCCGGCGCCCGCCCGAACCAGGCGAGGCCCCAGAGGCCTGCGATCAGGACCAGGAGGGCAAGAGAGAAGATGCGGATGGCGCGGAGCATGATGCCCTTGACATAGGCCGGACTGCGCGCCGCTGCCAGCGCGCGGACGCCTGTGTGGCGCGTTCTCCCGGCCATGAGGCGGCGGCAGGCCGGATCAGGGGCATGAAACGCGGCGCCTCCCGCGCGCTGCGGAAGGAGAGGGGTGGCGGGCCGCTGCTCCCGGCGCGCCGGAAGGCCGGTCCACGCCCCGCGCCTGTGACACATTCCAGGTTCGCTCGGAGCTTCGGAACCCCTCGGCGGCAGCCGCCCGCTGCGGAGTGACGAGGCGTGCCGCGCCGGCGCCGCGTCGTGCCCTGCCGCACTCCGCGCGTTGCTGCGCTGCCGGCCCAGCATCAGGCTCCGCTCCTGCCCGCGGCCTTCCTGCCCTCGGTCGGAAGCCGGCTCCGCTCCCACTGAGCCGCCCACACGGCCCGCGGACGCGCGGATGGCGCGGGGCAGGGGGCCGATCCGAGGCCGCACCGGCCCGCGCAGGAGTGGAGTGGCGGGCGCGTCAGTGCTGCGCCGCTGCGGCCCCACCGCTCTGGAGCGCGATCAGCTCGCCCTCCGGCTGCGGCGTGGCGAAGGCTGCGTCGGCGAAGGCCTCTTCCCAGGTCCCGGTGGTGCTGGCCTTGGAGTACTCCGTCGCCCGGTTCTCGAAGAAGTTCGTGTGCTCGATCGCGTTCAGCATCTCGTCGAGCCAGGGCAGCGGGTTCTTCTCGATGTGGTAGAGCGGCGGGAGGCCGAGCTGCTGCAGCCGGCGGTCCGCGATGTAGCGGATGTACTGCTTGGTCTGCGGCGCATCGAGCCCCTGCACGCCGCCGAGCTCGAAGGCGAGGTCGATGAAGGCGTCCTCGTGGTCCACGATGGTGGCGCAGATCAGCGTGATGTCGCGCCGCAGCTCCTCCGTCCAGATCTCCGGGTTCTCCTGCACGAAGGTGCGGAACAGGCGGATGATGGAGAGGCAGTGCAGCGTCTCGTCCCGCACGGACCAGGAGATGATCTGGCCCATCCCCTTCATCTTGTTGAAGCGCGGGAAGTTCATCAGGATCGCGAAGGAGGCGAAGAGTTGCAGCCCCTCGGTGAAGGCGCCGAAGGCGGCGAGCGTCTTGGCGATCTCGGTCTTGTTCTCCACCGAGAAGCTCTGCATGTAGTCGTACTTGTCCTTCATCTCCTTGTAGCGGAGGAAGGCAGTGTACTCGACCTCCGGCATCCCCACCGTGTCGAGCAGGTGGCTGTAGGCCGCGATGTGCACCGTCTCGATGTTCGAGAAGGCGCTGAGCATCATCAGCACCTCCGTCGGTTTGAACACCTGCGCGTAGTGCCTCATGTAGCAGTTGTTCACCTCGACATCCGCCTGGGTGAAGAAGCGGAAGATCTGGGTGAGCAGGTTGCGCTCGGCGGGCGTCAGGTTGCGCTGCCAGTCCTTCACGTCGTCGGCGAGCGGCACCTCCTCCGGCAGCCAGTGGATGCGCTGCTGGGTGAGCCAGGCGTCGTAGGCCCAAGGATAGCGGAAGGGCTTGTACACCGGGTTCGCGGTCAGCAGGTCGAAGCGGACCGGGTGCTCGTCGGGGGAGAAGGGGGCGCTGCTGCTCATGCTCCGGTTCCTTCGCTGCTTAGGATGGTGCCGGCGGGGGGGGCGGGCGGGGGGCGGGGCCCCCGGCGGGGCGGGCCGCGCGCGGGCGGGGGGGGGGG
>JADGHI010000183.1 GCA_019689515.1 Acetobacteraceae bacterium
GCGCCATGGTGCTCGAACGGCTCGACGAGGCCGGGAAGCGGGCGCGGGCGCTGATTGAGGAGGGCGCGCGGGCCCGCGCCGCCGTCGAGGCGGAGCTCGCCGAGCGCCAGCGCGCGCTGCAATTGGCGACCGTGGCGCGCGACCAGGCGGCGGCGCGGCTGCAGGGGGCGGAGGCGTCGGCGGAACGGGCGCTGGAGGCCGCGCGCGAGCAGCTCGCCGCCACTGATCCCGAATGGCGCCGGCGTCGCGACGCGGCGATGGCGGCCGCGCAGGTCGCCCAGCACGCGGAGCAGAAGGCCGCCTTCGCGCGCCGGGACCGCGAGGAGAAGGGCAAGCCCTACGAGGCCGATCCGCTCTTCCACTACCTCTGGCGGCGCGGCTACGGGACGGCCGCCTACCGCGCCGGCCCGATCACGCGGCTGATCGACGGCTGGGTGGCGCGTGTCGCGCGCTACGAGCCCGCGCGGCGCAGCTTCGCGCTCCTGACCGAGCTGCCCGAACGCCTCTCCGAGCACGCCGCGCGGATGCGTGCGGCCGCCGAGGCAGCGGCGGCCGACCTCGTGGCCTATGAGCGCGAGGCGGCCGGCGTGCCGGCGGCGGTGCCGGAGGCCCTGCACACGGCCCTGGAGCAGGCCGAGGACGCGGTGGAGACCACCCACGCCGCGCTCGACGAGACCGAGCGTCGGCTCGCCGCGCTGACCGCAGGCGAAGATGCCGCCACGCGCCAGGCCACGGCGGCGCTCGAGGGCGCGCTCGCCCATGCCAGTGTGCGCGAACTGCGCGAGGCCGCCGCGCGCACCCCGACGCCGCAGGACGACGCGGTGGTGGCACGGCTGGAGCGCGCCACGGCGGAGCGCGCGGAGGTCGAGCGGCGCCTCGGCGAGCGGCGCGCCGAGGCGGATGCCGCGCGGCGGCGGGTCGAGGAGATCCTCTCGGTCCGCCAGGAGATGCGCCGGCGCGGCTATTCCCGCGACCGCTGGAGCTTCAGCGACGGGGCGCTGGTCGGCGTGCTGCTCGGCGAGCTGCTGCGCGGCGCGCTGAGCCGCGACGGCTTCTGGGACCGCATCGGCCAGCACCGCATGCCGCCAGGCGGCGGGGGCCCCTGGGGCGACGGAGGTCCTTGGGGCGACACCGGCGGGAGCTTCGGCGGGCAGGGCGGCTTCCGCACCGGGGGCAGCATCGGCGGCGGAGGCTTCAAGACGGGCGGGTCGTTCTAGCGTTCCGGCCCAGGAGGACGGTGTTCCGTGGCGGGTCGAATCGCAGCGTCGTCCGCGATCCGCATACCTCCGGCATTCTGCCGTCATCCGCGAACGCAGGAGCAGGGTGCGGCCGTGCGGCCCCCGCCCGCCGTCTGTCTCGCCCCAGTTCGGAATCCTCGCTAGTCTCGGCGCAAACAGCCGGAGGAATACGCCATGACCATCCGCATCCCACGCCGCGCGGCGCTCGCCCTGCCCGCCGCAGCCGCCGCGATGCCGGCTCTGCCGGCGCACGCGCAGGCGACCTGGCCGGAGCGGCCGATCACCATGATCGTGCCCTTCGCTCCCGGCGGCACGCCCGACATCGGCGCGCGGCTGCTGGCACCGAAGATGAGCGAGTTTCTCGGCCAGGGCGTCGCGGTGGAGAACCGCGCCGGCGCGGGCTCGACGATCGGCACGCGCGCCGTCGTGCAGGCGCGGCCGGATGGCTACACGGTGCTGATGGGGTCCATCTCCTTCCTCACCGCGCCGCTCACCATGCAGCCCATGCCCTTCGACCCCGTGGAGACGCTGCGCGTGGTGAGCCTCGTCTCCACCTCGCCCTACATCCTCGTCGTGCGGGCCGACAGCCCGGCGCGCGACATCGCGGGCTTCCACGCCTGGACGCGGGAGCAGGGCGCGCGGCTCAACTACGGCTCGGCGGGCAACGGGACGCCGCTCCACCTCGGAGCGGAGCTCTACAAGCTGATGATGGGCGTCGATCTCACCCATGTCGCCTATCGCGGCACCGGGCCCGCGATCACGGCGCTGCTCGCCGGCGACGTCTCCATGGTCTTCGCCGACGTGCCGGGCGCGACGCCCCACATCCGCGCCGGCACGGTGCGGCCGCTGGCGACGCTGGTGAAGAACCGCATCGAGCAGTTCCCGGATGTCCCGACGATGGCGGAGAGCGACCCTCGCCTCGCCGACTACGAGGTCTATACCTGGGCGATGCTGGTCGCGCCGAAGGCGACCCCGGATGGGCCTGTGATGCGGCTGAACGAGGCGGTGCTGCGCGCCGCCCGGATGCCGGACGTGGCGCAGCGCTTCCGCGAGCTCGGCTTCGACTATGTCGGCTCCTCCCCGGCCGAGGGCGACGAGCGCCTCGCGCGCGAGAAGGCGAAGTGGCAGGACGTGATCCGCCGCGCGAACATCCGCGTGGATCTCTGAGGAGCCCGGCATCGCGGGGCGCCAGCGGCGCCCCACGCGTCCAGGGGGGGCGGCGCGGGGAGGGCTGAACGGCCCAGGTTGAGCCGCGTCCGCTGCCGCAACCTGGTCGCGCCGGCCCCCTGCCCTGCGGCGGCTTGCATTCGAAGCTGAACGGCGTTCCGCCGCAGGTGTTGGTCAGAGGAGCGGGTCCACGCCTCCGGGCGCGTTCGCCCCATGGCGATCCCCTCTAGCCCTCCTGGGGTGCAGGTGCCGCCGCGGCAACGCGCGAATTCTCGGTCAGCAGCCGGAGCCGCAGGAACTCCCGCGTCCGGTCCGGCGGTGCGTCCTGCAGGCCAGCCACCGGTGCGGTCCGGCGCTTCCAGACGAGCTGCGGGTTGAAGCAGAGCAGGTCGCCCGGCCGCGTCTCCAGCCGCAACGGCAGCGCCGGATCGGCACAGGCCGCGTCCAGCGCGTCGAGCGCGGCGCGCTGCGCCAGCGCCAGCGAGACGGAGTCCGATCCTGCCGCCGCCGCCTCGATGGCGGAGCGGTCGTAGCGTGCGCTGAAGGCGCCGCCCGTCAGTGCGAAGACGGGCCTCCGCACCACCGCGCCATCGGGCTCGCGATGCGGCAGCGGCTGGTACAGGACCTCCAGCGCGGCGCGGTCGCGCTTGAGCAGGGCGTTGTGCACGGCTATCGCCGAGATCAGCGCCGAGGCACCGGAGGCCGGCGGCTGCCGGAGGCAGAGCAGCAGCACCGCGTCGCAGGGGTCGGCATGAAACGGCACGACGTCCGGGCCTTCAACGGGCGCGCTCGCCACATGCGCCACCGGGCCACCGGGCTCCGCCCTGTCCTGCGGCAGCGGCACGCCGAGATGCAGGCCGAGCACGAGGAGAAGCGCCTCCGCCCCGGCCGCTCCGTGACGGTCGAAGGGAAGGCCGCGCAACAGGGCGAAGCCGCGCCCGTGCTCGAGCCGCGCCCGCAGATCGGCAATGACCGGGGCGAGCTTGGGCAGCGGCACCTCCGCCGCGCGCTCCGGACGCCGGCCACCGAGAGTGGCGAGGGCCGCGTCCAGCTCCGCCGCGGCCTCCTGGCCGAGCGGGATCATCCAGTCCGGAGGCGACAGGCTGTCGGCCTGCCAGAGTGCCGGTCCGGTCTGCGGGACGAGCCGAAGGGGGCGCGTCCCATGGGTGCCAAGTGTAGACGACATCGCGCGACCCTAGCAGCCTCGCCCGGATGCCGGGGAGTGGCTCGTTTGCGTCGGTATGCAATGCAGCACGCTCCGGTCGCCCCTGCCCCCCTTGCCCTGCCGCCGCGGTCCGCGCAGCCTGCGCGCTCCGTTTTTTCCTGGAGAGAGCCGTCGCGATGCCTGCCGACCCGATCGCCGCCGTCTTGGACCTGCCCTTCGACCAGGAGGCGATTCTCGCCGGCCTCTGCCACTGGGTCGCCTGCGAGAGCCCGACCTGGGACGCGGCCGCGGTGGACCGCATGATGGACATCGCCGCGCGGGACCTCGCCCTGCTCGGCGCGCGAATCGAGCGCATCCCCGGTCGCATGGGCTTCGGCGGCTGCGTCCGCGCCCGCTTCCCCCACTCCGCGCCGGAGGGGGCGCCGGGCGTGCTGGTCCTGGCGCATCTCGACACCGTCCACCCGGTCGGCACGCTGCAGAAGCTGCCGATCCGGCGCGAGGGCGGGCGCTGCTACGGCCCCGCGATCCTCGACATGAAAGGCGGCACCTACATCGCCATCGAGGCGATCCGGCAGATCCTGCGCGCCGGCCTCGCCACGCCGCTGCCGATCACCGTCCTTCTGACCAGCGATGAGGAGGTGGGCAGCCCCTCCACCCGCGACCTGATCGAGGCCGAGGCCGCGCGCCACAAGGTGGTGCTCGTGCCGGAGCCGGCGCGCCCGAACGGCGGCGTGGTGACCGGGCGCTACGCCATCGCCCGCTTCAACCTGCGCACCACCGGCCGGCCGAGCCACGCCGGCTCCCGCCTCTCCGAAGGGCGCAGCGCGATCCGGGAGATGTGCAAGCAGGTCATCGCCATCGAGGGGATGACGACCGAGGACTGCACCTTCTCCGTCGGCGTGATCCATGGCGGGCAGTGGGTGAACTGCGTCGCCACCCATTGCGACGCGGAGGTGCTCTCCATGGCCAAGCGCCAGGCCGACCTGGACGCGGGCGTGGCGCGCATGCTGGCGCTGAAGAGCACGAACCCGGACGTGACGCTGGAGGTCACCCGCGGCGTGACCCGCCCCGTCTGGGAAGCGGACGAGCGGGTGATGGCGCTCTACCGCCAGGCGCGCAGCATCGCCAACCGGATCGGCTTCGACATCGAGCACCAGAGCAGCGGCGGCGGCTCCGACGGGAATTTCACCGGCGCGATGGGCATCCCGACGCTCGACGGGCTGGGCGTGGCCGGCGCCGGGGCGCACACGCTGGAGGAGCACATCATGGTGGACAGCCTGGTGCCGCGGGCGAAGATGTTCGCGGGGCTGCTGGTCTCGGTGGAGTAATCGGGGAACCGGCTGCGGGCGGGCGGCCCTGCCGCCCCCCGCCCACCGCGAGCACACGGCCCGGCGGGTCGTCGGCGGGGATCAGCCCTCGCTGGTCCGGTGGACCTCGTTGACCGTCGCGTAGAGCGGGAACTTGCCGAACAGGTCCGTGAGGATCGCGTCGAGGTCGCTCAGTTCGCCGACATACTCGCCGATGTTCGGATCGAAGATGTACATCACGGCGCGGTGCACGTTCCCGGTGACGGAGACGAGGCCCCGGAAGCCCGCGATCGCGTGGCCGCCGCCCCCGGTGAAGCGCATGGACCAGGTCGCGGCTGCGCCGATCCGCCCGAGATCAGAGGCCAGCTTGGCGCGGATCCCGACCATGCCGACGCAGGCCCGCATGATCGTGGTCTGCTCCTCGTAGTCGAGCCCGAGCCGCGCGCCGACCTCCCGCCGTGCCTCGTTGCGGCCGACCGTGGCCCGCAGGGCGGCATAGGCCTGCTGGTGCCGCAGCGCCTCCGGCAGGCGCTGCGTCAGGAGCCGCATGCGGTTCACCGAGGGCACGTCGGGATAGCGCTTGACGATCGTCAGCCAGTGGTCGCAGAGCGCGACGCAGACGCCATTGCGCAGGACGGGATCCGTCACCGACCGCAGATGGGCCTCCTGCGAGAACGGGGCGAGCGTGTACATGCGGCCGGCTTCCTCTGGTGGCACGGGGAGAGCTGCGCAGAATACCATTGCGCCTGCGTGCGACCAACGGACCTGCCCTCCCCGCACCTCGGGTCGTAGCCGGTCGAGGCAAGCGACGGGCGGACCGCCGCCCGCAGGGCCGGCATGCTCCCGTCCACTCTGGCGCCCGCTCGCGCTTCTGGCGACCATGGCGCCGCCGTGGTCCTCTTCCTTCAAGCCGCGCCCCTGTTGCTGCTGGTCGGGCTGCTCGCCACCGGGCGGGCAGGTCCTCTCGTCGCGTGCCTGGCTGCGCTGGCGCTGGCCGTGCCGGCGGCGCTGGTCTCGCTGCCGGCGGGCACGGGCATCGCGGCGGGTGCGCAGTTCCTGGCCGAGGAGGCGTTGCGCGGCGCCTTCCTCGCCGCGCAGCCGATTGGCGTCGTCGTGGGCGGGCTGCTGTTCCACGCCGCCGTCGCGCGCGACGAGGCTGCGTCGCCGGGTGCCGCCGCGCCCTCCGCGCGCCGTGTCTTCGCCGCCACGCTGCTCGCCGGAAACTTCCTGGAGAGCGTGACCGGCTTCGCGGTCGGCGCGGTGTTCGCGCTCTCGACGCTGCGCGGCATGGGAATCGGCGGCCCGGTAGCGGGCGCGATGGCGCTGCTTTCGCTCAGCACGGTGCCCTGGGGCGGACTCGGACCAGGCACCGCGCTCGGCGCGGCGCTGATCGGCATGCCGGCGCAGGCCATCGCGCAGGTCGCGGCCTGGCCGAATGCGGTCTGGCTCCTGCTGCTCGGCCCGGTGCTGTGGCGCCTCTGCGCCGTCGCGCGCATCGAGGTGACGCCGCGCGAGAAGGCGGCGCAGCTCGGACTGCTCGCCGCCATGGCGGCCATCCTGCTCGCTTGCAACTATACCTTGCCCTTCGAGGTCGCCGGCATCCTCGCCGCAGGCCTGCCCCTGTTGTGGACCTTGTGGCGCCTCGACCCGCCGCGCGACGCGGCGACGTGGCGCCGCACGCTGGCCGCCATGGCGCCCTATCTGGTCCTGACGGCGGCGCTGCTCGCCGCGCGCGCCGTCGCTGGCGCGCCGGCGCTGAAGCCCTGGGCCGACCTGCCCGGCTTCGCGATTACCCATGTCGCCGTGGTGCTGTGGGTGGTGTCCGGGGTGCTCCTGGCCGCCCGCCTCCGCCCGCATCCCGGGCGCAATGCGCTCGGCGCCCTTCGCCGCGCCGGCCGCCCGGCCCTCGCCATGCTGCTCTATGTCGTGTTGGCACGGCTCCTCGCCGGCAGCGGCGCGGCGGAGGCGCTCGCCCGGGCGGCGGCGGAGGCGCTCGGGCCGCTCGCCCCCTATGCCGTTCCGCCGCTCGGGCTGCTCTCGGGCATGGTCACCGGCAGCAATGTCGGCTCCAACGCTGCGCTGATGACGGTGCAGGCCGGACTCGGCGAGGCGGCCGGGATGCCGGAATGGCTGGCGCCGGGGCTGCACAACTTCGCCGGCGCCGCCGGGGCCGGCATGAGCTTCGGCGTCACGGCACTGATCTGCGGCCTGCTCGCCGACGGCACCCGGCCCGCGCAGCTCTGGCGTCTGCTCGCCCCGTCGCTGCTCGCGGTGGTCGTCATCGGCTGGGCCTGCGTGTGGTTGCTGGCCTGATCCCGCTGCGCTAGGCGGATCGGGAACGATCAGGGGGAGAACGCCCATGAATCCGAGTCTCAGCCGCCGCAGCGTCCTTGCCGCCCTTCCGGCCGCGCTCGCCGCCCCCGCCATCGCGCGCGCCCAGGCCGCCTTCCCC
>JADGHI010000184.1 GCA_019689515.1 Acetobacteraceae bacterium
GCCGGCGCGCCCGCGGGGCTGGCGCTCACCGCCGACCTGACGCAGGAGGGGGCGGTGGCGGACGCCTTCGCCCGTATCGCGCGCGAGCTCGGACCGCTCGACATCCTGTTCAACAATGTCGGCCAGAGCGCGCGCGAACGCTCGCGCCAGTTCCACGAGTCCGAGCCGGAGACCTGGCGCTTCGTCCTCAACGTCTCGCTGATGACGACGATGCTGGTCTCGCGCCAGGTCGTCCCCGGCATGCGCGAGCGCCGCGCCGGGCGGATCGTCAACATGTCCACCGAGAGCGCCTTCTACGGCGATGTCGGCATGGTGGACTACGCCGCGGCGAAGATGGGCGTCATCGGCTTCACCCGCTCCCTCGCCCGCGAGCTCGCGCCATTCCGGGTGAACGTGAACGCGGTTGCGCCCGGCGCGATCCGCACCCGCGCGCATGACCGCCTCCCGCCGGAGGTGATCGACAAGGTGCGCAACAGCGTCCCCATGGGCTTCGTCGCCGAACCGGAGGACGTCGCCGGCGTCGTCGCCTTCCTGGCCAGCGACGATGCCCGCTACATCACCGGGCAGACGCTGCTGATCGACGGCGGCCGCTGGATGATCTGAGCCATGGCGGACGACCTGACGCGCCTTTCCGCTACCGAGGCGGCCGCCGCGATCCGTGCCCGCCGCCTCTCGCCGGTCGAACTGGTCGAGGCGGTGCTCGCGGCCGCCGAGCGCAGCCAGCCGGTGCTCAACGCCTTCGTCACCATCGCCGCCGAACAGGCCCGTGCGGCGGCGCGCGCGGCGGAGGACGCGGTGGCGCGCGGGGAGCCGCTCGGCCCGCTGCATGGCGTGCCGTTCTCCGTGAAGGACCTGACGAACACAGCCGGGCTGCGCACCACCATGGGCTCGGCGCTGTTCGCCGACAACGTACCGGGCGAGGACGCGGTGCCGGTCGCGCGGCTGCGCGCCGCCGGCGCGATCCTCATCGGCAAGACGACGACGCCCGAGTTCGGGCACAAGCCTTTCACCGACTCGCCGCTCACGGGCGTCACGCGCAATCCCTGGAACACCGCACGCACGCCGGGCGGCAGTTCGGGCGGGGCAGCAGCGGCGGTCGCCGCGGGCCTCGGGCCGATCGCGCTCGGCACCGATGGCGGCGGCTCGATCCGCATCCCGGCTGCGTGCTGCGGCATCCTCGGCCTGAAGCCGACGCTCGGGCGCGTGCCGCACATCCACGCGCCGGACCTGTTCGGCAACAACAGCTATATCGGCCCGATGACCCGCACCGTCGCCGACGCAAGGCTGATGCTGCGCGTCATCGAGGGGCCGGATCCGCGCGATCCCTACGCCGCAGCGGCGCTTCCGCCCGATCCCGCGCCGCTCCCCGACGGGCGGCTCGACGGCCTGCGCATCGGCTGGGCGCTGCGGGTCGGCAACCGCCTGCTCGATGCCGAGGTGGAGGCGCTGACGACCGCCGCCATCCGCAGCCTGGAGGCAATGGGCGCCACCATCGAGCCCGTCGAGATCGACTTCGCCGCCGAGGAGGACGCCTTCCTCGTCCTCCTTCAGGCGAGCCTCGCCGGCCGGCTCGCGTCTTACCTGCCGGCCGCCGCAGACCGCCTCGATGCCAGCCTGCGCGAAACCATCGCGCGAGGCCAGCGCCGCAGCGCAGCCGAGATCCTCGCCGCGACCGCGCGTCGCACCGCGCTCTACCGCCGCGTCGTCGCGCTGTTCGAGCGCGGGGTGGACGTGCTCGCTACGCCGACGCTCAGCGCGCCGGCGCCGGCCGTCGGGCTCGATCCCTTCGCGCCTTTCGCAGTTGGCGGTGGCACCGGCGAGGCGGGGCGCATCCGCGGCACCTGGTATCCCTACACCTACCCCTTCAACCTCACCGGGCATCCGGCGCTGACGGTGCCCTGCGGGCGTACGCGCGAGGGCCTGCCGGTCGGACTGCAACTCGTCGCGCCGTGGCACGCGGATCACCGCCTGCTCGATCTCGCGGAACGCCTCGAGGCAGTGCGGCCCTGGGCACAGGACTGGCCGCAGTTGGCCGCGTAGCTGAACGGGCGAACAGGAAACCCCGGCGGACGGGTGGTGCCTTCATCAGCACCTGCGCCGGGAGCGGTCTGAAGGGCAGACGCAGGCGCCAGCACGCTCCTCCGGCCGCGGTCGCACGACGCGATCACGACGAGCCGGTTTCAGCGCGCCCGCGCCGCGCCGTCCATCGTCCGGAGATGCGCCGCGATTTCCACCTCCGTGCAGGGCGACTCCGAGGAAAGCAGCGCCGGCCAGTCCGACACATCCGGCAGCCGCCATGGATTGCGCCGCACCAGTTCCGTCTTCACGAAGGGGCAGCCGAGCCGGGTGACGAGGGTGCGCCAGAGGTGGTGGCTCGGATTGACGGGCCGCCCTTCCAGCGCGCGGCGCAACGCGGCATCGCGCTCGGGCCCGGCAAGCGCGGCGATGCCCGGATAACGCGCGGCGAGCCGCGCCTGCTCCGCCGGATCGGCGAGCGCCGCCTCCACCGCGCGCGCGTAGCCGTAAAGCGCGGCGACGCGCACCCCACGCTGCAGCAGCCAGGGGGTGAGCGCGATCTCGCCCCGCTGCACCATGCGCCATTTGGAGGCGGAGAGGCGCAGTTGCGCGAGGAATCCCGCCAGCTCGCGTACCGCGCGCGCGCCGCGCGCGAGCAGGAACCAGGACTGCAGATGCGCCCCGCCCTGCAAGCTCTCGACCAGGCCGAACACGCCCTCGCCGGCGGCCCGCAGCACCGCGAAGACCGGATCGAGCGGGCGGAACGGCCCTAGCACGCTGTCGTTGACCAGCAGAAGCTCTTCCGCCTCCGGCCAGCGGCGCAACGCCTCCCCGGCGAGGTCGCGCCACGCCCCGAGATCGCGGCCCGCATTGCGGCGATGGACCGCGAGCGCACTCACCGCCCGCGCGGCCTGCCAATCCGCCTCAGGCACGGATTCGGCCACGGTGATGAAGACCACGGCGAAGCCAGCGCGCCCATACTCGGCGAGCTGGCGGCGCACCATGTCGCTGACCGCGCCGCCCGGCGCGTAGTGGACGTAGAGCGCGACGCCACGCGCGGCCGGCCGGGGCGCCGCGCCCTCCTCCATGCGCAGGATCATCGGCCCCGCCGGGCGCAGCGCCTCCCGCGCGTCCAGAACGGCGGCGCGCGTCAGCTCCCAGGCGAGCTCCGCAGCGCGGCCGGCGAAGCGAAGCGGCTCGCCCGGCGTGGCACCGTGCAGGAGGCGGCGGGCTCCCGGAGAGCGCCAGGCGATGTCGGTCGGCGCCGGCGTGGCCTCGCCCTCGTGGCTCACCTCGGTGCCTGTCGCCAGGGCCTCTCGCGCCGCGGCGGCCAGGCGAGGTCGCGGCCCGTGTCGCCCAGCGAGAGGTTCGGATTCCAATAGGGATCAGCGCGCAGCAGCGGGCCCCAGCGCGCGTGCATGTAGGCCTGCTCGCGCCGGAACCGCTCCGCCTTGGGGCCGGACAGGTCGAAGCCGCGCGAGGCGGACTCCAGATGATACAGCTCCGCGAAGGGGGTCCAGAGGATGCGCAGGCCGCGCTCGCGGAGCCGCAGGCAGAGATCCACGTCGTTGAAGGCGACCGCGAGGTTCTCCTCGTCCATGCCGCCGACGGCCTCGTAGTCGGCACGACGCAGCGCCAGGCAGGCCGCGGTCACGGCCGAGGCGCAGCGCACCACGGCGAGCATGCCCCGCGGCCCCGGGTCGTCCCGGCGCGAGCCAGTAAGCAGATGGTCCGCCACGCCGACGCCAAGCACCGTGCCCCCGTGCTGCAAGCGCCCGTTCGCATAGAGCAGCTTAGCGCCGACCGCGCCGATCTCGGGCCGCACCGCATGCGTCACCATCTCGCGCAGCCAGCCCGGCCCGATCACGTCGATGTCGTTGTTGAGCAGCAGAAGGATCTCGCCGCGCGCCTCCCGCACCGCCTGGTTGTTGAGGGCGGAGAAGTTGAAGGGGCCCGGCGCGGGCAGGATGCGCACCCGCGGGTCGGCGCGCAGGCGGTCGAACAGGGCGTGGGTCTCCGCCCGCTCGCTGCCGTTGTCCACGATGAGGACCTCGAGCGCGGCGTAGTCGGTGCGGTGCAGCACCCCGTCGAGGCAGCGCTCGAGCATCGCCGCGCCGTCGCGCGTCGGCACGATGGCGGTAACCAGGGGCCAGGTCCGCGGCTCAGGCCAATGGACGCGGTGGCGGTCCGGCGCGAGCGGTGCGGCCTCGACGCGCGCAGCGATGCCGCGGGCGGCCAGATGCTCGCGCACCGCGCGCCGCGACTCCTCGACGGCCTCGGCGGTGGGAATGGTGGTGCGCCGGTGGCAGAGGACCGAGGGGATGCGGTGCACGTCAGCCTCGCCCGCCGCCTCGGTGGCGCGCAGCATGAGGTCGTGCTCCGCCGCGTCCGGATCGGCGAAGGCGGCGCGCAGGCCGCCCAGGCGCAGCAGCAGGTCGCGCCGCAGCGCAACGGGACGCCCGATATAGTTCCAGCCGAGCAGGAGATCGGGGTCGAAGCCGGGCTTGAACCACGGATCCACGCGCTGGCCGGCGGCGTCCAGGCGATCCTCGTCGGCGTAGATCACCTGCGCGTCGGGATGCGCCTCGATCGCGCGGGCGAATTCGTAGAGCGCCTGCTCCGCGAGCAGGTCGCCCGCACCGAGAAGCATCACCCAGTCGCCGGTCGCCTGCGCGAGCGCCGCATTGATCCCGTCCGCGGCCGGGCGCTCCTCGGCATCGTCCAGCCAGCGAATGCGCGCTTCGTCCGGCGCCGCCTCCGGGCGCCTGCCGCCGCTGCCGAGGCAGAGCAACTCCCATTCCGCATAGAGCTGCGCCCGGACGGAGGCGATCGTGCCGCCCGCATCGCCGCCACCGCGGAGCGGCAGCACGAGCGAGAAGCGCGGAGGCGTGCGCAGCCGCGCGACATCGGCCCGGATCGCCTCGCGATCCGCCGCCGTGAGGGAGTCGTGCGCGGCGATCCAGCGGCGGTAGAGGACGGGGCGGATGCCCGCCGGCGGAAAGCGCAGCCGCCGCAGCACCGGGGCGAGCAGGATCAGCAGCACGCGCTTGAGCCGCGGATGGCGCTTCACGAAAGCGCGGCAGAGGCTGACCGCGGCGGCCGGGAGCAACAGGAATTCCATGCGGCGCGACGGCCCCGCCAATTGGGGCCGCGCGGTCGGGGGCTGCGCCATCGCGCGATGCCTCACCCGGCCCCGTGCAGGCCGCGGATCACGCGCTCCAGGCCCTCGCGCCAATGGGGCAGCCGCACTCCGAAGACGCGTTCGAGCTTCGCGCAATCCAGCCGGCCATCCGCGGGCCGCACCGCCCGGGTCGGATATTCGGAGGTGGCGATCGGCACCACCTTCGGGCGCGGGCCGCCGAAGGGCGCAGCCGCCTCGAAGATCGCCTCGGCGAAGCCGTGCCAGGTTGTCTCGCCCGCGCCCGCGGCGTGGAACACGCCCCGATAGTCCGGGCGCCAGCCGGTCTCGCGCAGGCGCGCGAGCACCGCGGCGATCGCGTCGGCGAGGTCCGGCGCGGCGGTCGGGCAGCCGCGCTGGTCGGCGACCACACGCAGCTCCGGCCGCTGCGCGCCGGCCGCGAGCATGGTGCGCACGAAATTCCGGCCCATCGGCGCGTGCACCCAGGCCGTGCGCAGCACGGTCACGCGCTCCGTGCCGGAGAGCACCGCCCATTCGCCGGCGAGCTTCGTCCGGCCATAGGCGCCGAGCGGGTTTGGCGCGTCCTCTTCCGTGTAGGGCGCGCCCTTGTGCCCGTCGAAGACGTAGTCGGTGGAGAGGTGGATCAGCGGCACGCCGCCTGCCTGCGCGCAGAGCGCGGCGATGCGGGCCGGCCCGAGCGCATTGGCGCAAAAGGCCGCCGGCTCCTCCTCCTCGGCGGCGTCCACCGCGGTCCAGGCGGCGCAGTTCACCACCGCGTCCGGCCGCGCTTCGGCGAAGGCGGCAGCGATGCTCTCCGGCTGTGCCAACTCGAACTCCGGCTGGCCGACGAGGATCGGCTCGAAGCCGCGCGCCGGCAGCGCCGCCGCCAGCCCGGTCGCGACCTGGCCACCGCGGCCGGTCACAAGAATCCGCCGCATTGCTCAGCCCGGATAGGTGAAGTGGCGCGGCAGGTCGGCGAGGCGCGGCGCGGCGCGGTCCTTCTCCGACAGGATCGCCGCCTCCGCCTTCACCGGCCACTCGATGCCGAGGGCGGGGTCGTTCCACAGGATTCCCGCGTCCGCCGCGCGGTCGTAGTAGGCGTCCACCTTGTAGATCACCTCGGTGTCGGGCTCGAGCGTGCAGAAGCCATGGGCGAAGCCGCGCGGGACCCACAACTGCCGCCAATTTTCGGCGCTCAGCACCACCGCGACGTGGCGCCCAAAGGTCGGCGAGCCATGGCGGATGTCCACCGCGACGTCGAGCACCGCGCCACGCACCACGCGCACGAGCTTGCCCTGCGCCGAGGGCGGGATCTGGAAGTGCAGCCCGCGCACCACGCCGACCTGGCGCGAGAGGCTGTGGTTGTCCTGCACGAACTCCACGTCCAGCCCGCACTCGGCCAGCGTCCGGCGGCTGTACACCTCGGAGAAGAAGCCGCGCTCGTCGGCGAATCGCCGCGGCTCGATCAGCAGCACTTCCGGGATGGCGAGACGTTCGACCTTCACGCGTGCCGACCCTCCGCGAGGTCCAGCAGATAGGCGCCATAGGCTGTCTTGCCGAGCGCGGCGGCGCGGGCGCGCAGCGCGGCGGAATCGATGAACCCCATGCGGAAGGCGATCTCCTCAGGGCAGCCGACCTGAAGCCCCTGGCGCTCCTGCACGGTCTGCACGAACAGCGCCGCCTGCAGCAGCGAGGCGGGCGTGCCGGCGTCGAGCCAGGCGCAGCCGCGGCCGAGCTGCTCCGCCCGCAGCGCGCCGAGCTCCAGATAGACCTTGTTCAGATCGGTGATCTCCAGCTCCCCGCGCGCCGAGGGCTGCAGCGCGCGCGCAAGCTCGGTGACGCGCCGGTCGTAGAAGTAGAGGCCGATCACCGCCCAGTCCGACTTCGGCTGCCGCGGCTTCTCCTCGATGGAGAGCACGCGCCCGGTCGCGTCGAACTCCGCCACGCCATAGCGTTCCGGGTCGGCGACGCGGTAGGCGAAGACCGTCGCCTCGCCCGCCTCGGCGCGCGCCGCGGCGGCGCGAAGCTGGTCGGAGAGGCCGTGGCCGTAGATGATGTTGTCGCCGAGCGCCAGCGCGCAGGGCCCGCCGGCGATCCACTCGGCGCCGATGTGGAAGGCCTGGGCGATGCCCTCCGGCCGCGGCTGCTCGGC
>JADGHI010000185.1 GCA_019689515.1 Acetobacteraceae bacterium
CCCCTCCCCCACCCGCCTCGCCTTCTTCCTCGCCTACCTCCAGGTCGGCCTCTCCGGCTTCGGCGGCGCGAATGCCTGGATGCGGCGCGTCATCGTCGAGGAGCGCGGCTGGCTGACCGAGCAGGAATTCGCCGAGTATCTCGGTGTCTCGCAGATCCTTCCCGGCCCCAACGCGCTGAACTGCGCCGTAATGATCGGCGACCGCTTCCACGGCACGGTGGGCGCGGTGCTCGCCCTGCTCGGCATCCTCGGCGGGCCGTTAGTGCCGCTGCTCGGCATCGCCGGCATCTACGCGCAGTTCGGGTCGGAGCCGATGGTCGCCGCGACGCTCAAGGGCCTCGCCGCCGCCGCGGCCGGCATGACCATCGGCACGGCGCTGAAGATCTCGACGCGGCTCCGGCCCGGCCTCGCCCTCACCGCGGTCGGCGTCTGCGCCTTTGTCGGCATCGGGCTGCTGCGGCTGCCGCTGCTCGCGGTGGTGCTGGCGCTGACGCCGCTCGGCATCCTCGCTGCCTGGTGGTCGGCGCCGTGGCGGGGGTCGGTGCAATGACGGGCGGCACCCTCGCGCTGCTCATCCAGCTCACCCTGGTCTTCGCGCCGCTCTCGCTGGCGGCGATCGGCGGCGCGATCGCCGTGCTGCCCGAGATCCAGCGCCAGGTGGTCGAGATTCACGGCTGGGTCACGGCGGACTCCTTCATGGACCTCTTCGCCCTCGCCCAGGCGGCGCCGGGGCCGAACATGATGGTGGTGAGCCTGATCGGCTGGCAGGTGGCGGGCGTGGTGGGGCTGCTGGTCGCCACGATCGCCATGGTCGGGCCGCCGGCGCTGCTGGCCCTCGCGCTCGGGCGGCTGCGGGCGCGCTTTGCCGGCCTTTCCTGGGTGCGGGTGACGCAGGCGGGGCTGATCCCGATCGCGCTCGGGCTCAACCTGGCGAGCGGCGTCGTTCTGGCCCAGGCGGCGCACCAGGGTGTGACGACCCTGGTGCTCACCCTCGGCACCACGCTGTTCGTCTGGCTGACGCGCTGGAGCCCGCTCTGGACGCTGGCGGTCGGCGCGGTCGCGGGGATGGCGGCATCCTAGGGTCTGGCCCAGTGAGCCGGCTTCGCGCCTAAAGTGCACCGCACGTGGCCCGCACCTCCGGCGAGAGTAGGATGCCAGGGGGGGGTTGCATCACAAAGTTGTGACTAACGCTGATCTAGCGAGCAACCCTCGGCGCGTTATCGTTTCGATCTAGAGTTAAATACCTTTCGTCAGGGTACGGCTTTGTCCCACGCGCCAGCTGATCAATGCCGCCGGCTGCGCCCGCTGTCGGCCGTGCTATCGGACCGCCGCGGCGCCACCGGCCTGATCTTCGCCGCGAGCGCGATCGCCCTGTTCGGCTTTTTCGCGCTCGCGACCGAAGGCGGGCTTTGGTACCTGACGAAGCGTGAAGCGCAGAGTGCCGCGGACGCCGCCGCCTTCGCCTCCGCCTCGGCGCTCGAATCGAGGGGACGAAACCCGGCTCTCTCCGCCGGAATGGAGATGGCAGGGCGGAACGGCTTCGCCGCGGATGCGCAAACCGAGGTCACGGTCAGCATCCCTCCGGCAACCGGCCCGAACATCAACACCCCCGGTGCCACGGAGGTGCGGATCCAGAGGCGCCAGCCGACCTATCTCGCCGGCATGCTCCTCGGGCAGCCGGAGGTGCTCATCGCAGCACGCGCGGTGGCGGCGATGGTGGACGACGGGCCGGTCTGCATGCTGTCGCTGCACGGCACCTTCACCCTGACGGGCAACAGCGACGTGAGAGCCGCCGACTGCGTCCTGGCCTCGAACAAGCGCGGCCCTTCATCGATCAACGTGAGTGGCTCGACCAGCATCACGGCGCGGTCGCTCCGCGCGAGCGGGGAGTGTGCGGGCTGCTCCGACACCAGACGCGTGATCCCACCGACGACCTACAGCGACTACCAGCAGCCGGTCACCGATCCGTTCGCCGACCTCAACGATATCAGCTATCCAGCCAGCTGCCCCGCCGGTGCCGAAGCGCCTCCGACCAACAAGAAGAACGACCCGCCGGTGACGGTCGGGCCGATGAACGGCGGCACCGTCTATTGGTGCAACAGCACCTGGAGCAACAACGGGACGGTGTATCTCCGGCCCGGCACCTACATTCTGTACAACACCAGCATCGCGCTGCACGGCGGCAACGTGAGTTGCCCGACCTGCACGCCGGGCGGAGCCGGCGTCACCTTTGTCCTGACGGGCTCGAGCCGGGACACCGTCGGCACCGTGGACATCAACGCGCAGACCAGTTTCCAGGTCAACGCGCCCGGGAGCGGCCCCTACGCCGGGGTGGTCATGTACCGCGACGACCTCGGGGCAAATCAGGTGAGCAAGATCAACGGCGGTGCGGGGCTCAACCTCATCGGCGCGATGTACTTCCCGACCGGCACGCTGCAATTCAGTGGGAACTCGGACCTGACCTTCCCGACCGTCTGCCGGGTCATCGTCGCCCATACGGTCACCTTCATCGGCAACACCGACATCGCGCTCACACAGCGCGACTGCGCCCGTGCGTTGGTCCCGGTGCCGCAGGTCCGCGTCGCACGGCTCCTGGAGTAGCTTGGAGCAGCTCGTCCATGGCTCATCCCCTTGAAGGCACTCTCCGCGGTACGTTGCACCGCGCCGCAGCGGCGTTGCGTTCGGTGCGCGGCGTCTCGGCGATCGAGTTCGCCCTCATCGCGCCGCTGATGATCCTCACGCTGCTCGGTGCGTTCGATCTCGGCAACGCGATCCAGCAGAGGATCCGCCTGGAGGCTGCGGCGCGCGCCGGCGCGCAGTACGCCGTCACCAACCCTTCGGACGCCACGGGCACCGCCGCCGTCGTCCGCGCCAACCTCGCAGGATGGTCCGACATCACGATCGAGCCCCCGGTTCGCACCTGCAGATGCGACGACGGAGCGGCGGTGGACTGCGCCACCGGAATCTGCAACTCCGGCAACGGAGCGCCGATCACATACATCTCGGTGACCGTCACGCGGCCCTTCACCTTCATCTCGCCCGTCAGTGCCCTGCTCCTACCCTCCCTGGCCACGCTGAAGGGCAATGTCGAAATCCGCATCTGACCGGAAATTCGGCCATGGAACGGGAGGTGAGGCGCCTGGAGCCGCCGCCGCCCGCTGACGATAGCGCGTGCATGGACCTTCCGCGCGTGGATGAGGCGGAGCCGGACAGTTCCGAAGAGTGCGGAGAGGCGTCCGGTCAGCAGGTCCATCACCGTCGGCGCTGTACCCCCGCAAGGCCGGTGGAGAGCGCCGGCTAGAGAAGTGAATTGCGGCTATCGCTTTGGCGGAACCCTCGGAACACCGCCCGGGATCGGTGCGCAACAATGCGATCAGCTTCTGCACCATGCGCGCCGGCGCGTCGTCGCCGATGGTGAACAACCAGGGCAGCCCCGGAGCGCCGAGGCGAAGGTGAAGTCCTTTCTCGGGTCAAGGGCATGGAGGCATGCAGCGTCGGCGCGATCGCGTGGGTGGCGATCCCGCCGAGGCCGATCTTGCCTGCATCCGGTGCGGCTACGGCTTCCTCCGTCCGGCAATGCCCGCCATTACCGCCACAGCCCCTTCGCCGCCAGCCAGTCCTGCACCATCCCCGCCACCTGATCGGAGTTCTTGTCCATCATGATCATGTGGCTGTTGCCGCGCACGCCACGCTCCGGGAGGTCCAGCACGTCCACCGTGCCGCCCGCCGCGCGCACGCGCTCGACGAAGGCCATGCCGTTGCGGCGCAGGGTGGGCCAGCGCGTGTCCCGCTCGATGTAGTCGCCATAGACGACGAGCTGCGGGATGTCCTTGAGCGCCGCAGCCTTCTCGGCGAGGCCGGTCGCCGCCGGCTCGATCAGCACCAGCGCGCGCACCAGGTGCGGCCGCTCCTGCGCCGCGCGCCAGCCGAACTGGCCGGCCTGGCTGTGCACCATCACGACGCTCGGCCCGACGCGGTCGAGCAGCGCGAGATAGGCCTCCAGGATCATCGCGTCCGTCGTCAGGAAGCGCGGCACGATCTGCTTGGTGAAGTTCAGGTAGCTCTCGCGGTCGGTCGGGAACAGCACGCCCGGCATGGTGGTGCCGCGCGCCCAGGAGCCGGGGCCGTCGCCGATGCGGAACCGCTCCCACGGATTGGCGACGGGAAGGAAGTTCGGCTCGCCGGGAATGATGTCCGGGAACATCGCCCAGCCGGCGCGCCCGCGTTCCACCGCGTCGGAGACGTAGGTGGCCCAGCCGCGGCGGAGGAAGAAGTGCTGCCAGCCCTCGCGCCCGTCGGGCGTGGTCTCCCAGCTCACGCCGGTCAGGCCGCCGCCGTGCCACATCAGCAGCGGCGCGGCGCCGCGCAGGTTCGCCGGGATCATGTACTGCGCGTACATCGCGCCCACCATGTACTCGCCGTTCGGGTCGATCCGCGCCGGCGCGCCGCCGGGCGTGAGGACGACCTCGCGCACCGGGCGCCCGGAGAGCGACACGAGCCGCCCGCCGACATGGAAGCTGCCCCAGGAAGCGAGCGCGACCGGCTCGCGCGGCGCCGGGGCGGCTTCGGACGTCCCCTGCGCCTGCGCGCCGGCCTCTCCGGCGGCGGCGGTGGCGATCACGGCGGCGGCTGCAGCGGCGCCGATCAGCGGACGACGTTGCATGGCGGGACATCTCCTCCGGCGAATTAAGAATCAGGCTGCACCATGGCGCGCCGGGCTGCAATCGGCCGCGCGTGCCGCCTCCGGTCGCCTGGCCGCCGCGGCAAGGACGCACGCCGAGGCGGGGTTGGTCACCCGCCTCGCCGGGTCTAGCATCGCGGGCAAGGCCCCACGCGCATGCACGAGCGCACCGGCCCCCCTCACAAGCATTCGGAGAGCATCATGCGCATCCTCGTCCTCGGCGCCGGCGCGGTCGGCGGCTATTTCGGCGGTCGGCTGATCGAGGGCGGCGGCGCCGAGGAAGTCGCCTTCCTCGTCCGCCCCGGCCGCAAGGCGAAGCTCGAGCGCGACGGCCTCGTCATCGAGAGCCCACAGGGCGCCTTCCGCAGCAAGGTGCGCGCGGTCCTCCCCGACGAGGCCGGCACGGACTGGGACATCGCGCTGGTGAGCTGCAAGGCCTACGACCTCGACGACGCCATCGCCTCGCTGCGCCCGGCCGTGGGCCCGCGGACCGGCATCGTGCCGCTGCTCAACGGCATGACCCATATCGAGACGCTGCAGTCGGCCTTCGGCAAGGAGCGCATCCTCGGCGGCCTCGCGCGCATCTTCGCCGCGCTGACGCCCGAGGGCGTGGTGAAGCACCACGGCGGCCATGCCTCCGTCGCCTTCGGCGAGCTCGACGGCACCATGTCCGACCGCGTGCGCGCCCTCGCCGCCGCCTTCGAGAAGGCGCCGGCGGCGGAGGGCGAGGCGAGCACGAACATCCGCCAGCTCATGTGGGACAAGCTCGTGCTGCTGCACACCGTCGCCGCCGCCTCGGTGCTGATGCGCGCCAATGTCGGCGAGATCGCGAGCGCGCCGGGCGGGATGGCCTGGATGAACCGCCTGCTCGACCGCAACGCCGCGATCGCCGCGGCCGAGGGCTTCGCGGTGCGGCCGGAGGTGCTGGAGAAGCAGATCCGCCCGATGTTCAACAACCCCAAGGCGAAGAACCAGGCCTCGATGCTGCATGACCTCGAAGCCGGCGGGCGGATCGAGGCCGACCACATCCTCGGCTTCATGCTGGAGGCCGCGCGCCGCGCCGGCGTGGACGACACGCTGCACGAGACGGCCTACATCCACGCCAAGGCGTTCGAGAACCGGCGCGACGCCGGGCGGCTGCCGGGGCGCGCGTAGCGGCGCGCCGCACCCCCCCCCCGGTGGGGCGGGCGGGCCGCGGCCCCGCGGCGGTGGGCGGAGCTACTCCGCCGCCGCCCGCAGCGCCTGCTTCCCGGCCCAAATCCGCGAGGGGATCAGCAGGTTCCCCTCGAAGATCCGCCGCGCCGTGCGCAGCACGCCGGCCCAGGCGACGTCCTCCTCGCCGTTCAGCTCCAGCGCGATGTCGAGCACGCCGGAGGGATGCGCGATCAGCACCGGGCCCGGCTGCCGCAGGGCGATCCCCTCGGCTACCGTGCCCGGCACGCGCGCGGCGGTGGCAATGGCGATGCCGCCCGTGACGGCGAGCGACTTGTGCGTTGTGTGCGGCGTCAGGTAGCGCGCCGCGAGCGCCGCGCCGCTTCCGGCCGGCGCCGGGCCGATCAGCGTGACCTTCGGCACCACGCTGTCGGTCACGTCACCGAAGCCCATGCGCCGCCCGGCCTCCAGCCGCAGCGCCTCCAGCCGCGCGAGCAGCGCCTTGTCGCCGTCGATCGCGGCCGGCGTCGCGTTCGCGTCCGCGCCGACATCCGCGGCGCGCAGCAGCATCACCGGCATGGCGCAGTCAATGAGCGTGACGGCGACGCCGTCGATCGTCTCGGTGCGGTGGCCGGTCGGGAACAGCTTGCCGGTCTTGGCCCCGGCGACCTCGCGGAAGCGGAGCTGGATCGGCGCGGCGGTGCCGTTCACGCCGGGGATCGCCGCGTCGCCCTCATAGGTCACGGCGCCGTTGGGCGTCTGAACCACCGCCTCGACCAGCGCGCCGGTGTTGCGGTTGCGGATGCGCACCAGGGTCTCGCGCCCCTGCACCGGCACCAGCCCGGCCTCGATGGCGAAGGGGCCGACGCCGGCGAGCATGTTCCCGCAGTTCGGGCGCGTATCCACGACGCCCTTGTCGATCGCCACCTGGGCGAAGAGGTAGTCCACATCCACCCCCGGCTCGGCCGAGGGCGACACGATCGCCACCTTGCTGGTCAGCGGGTTGGCGCCGCCGATGCCGTCCACCTGGAGCTGGTGCGGCGACCCCATGGCGGCGAGCAGCACGGCATCGCGCGTCTCCGGGTCCGAAGGCAGGTCGGAGGCGAGGAAATAGGGTCCGCGGCTGGTGCCGCCGCGCATCAGGACGCAGGGGATGCGGGTCTGCATGGGGCAAGGTCCTCCCTGATCCTCGATGGTTGCAGCACCGGCATCCGGGGACAAGGCGCCCCGTGGCATGCCTGTCCCGCTCGCCCCGCGCCGCCGGTCCCGGCAGGCGGCCGCCTCAGTACGGCATTGACCGCGCCCGGCGGTCGGTCGAGTTTCCGGCGCCATGCCCGACGACGCCACTCCCGCCCCGCCCGTGCCCGCCGGCCTGCTCGATGCGCTGCGCGCCGCCCTCGGCCCGCGCGGCGTACTGACCGAGCCCGCCGAC
>JADGHI010000186.1 GCA_019689515.1 Acetobacteraceae bacterium
GCTTCGCCTCGTCGGCGGTGATCCGCCCTTCCCGCACGTCGCGGGCCACCGCGTCGCGGTCGCGGCCCTCGGGCGGGCCATAGCCGCCGGCGCCGGGGGTGATGATCTCCACCCATTGCCCGGCCTTGAGATCCCCCCTGCCCAGGGAGAAGGGCGCCACGCCGGGACCGAAGACGAAGCGCCCCCTGGCACCGGGCAACCCGCCCTGCAGCCCCCAGGGCGCGGACTTGAAGCGGGAGCCGTCCAGGCGCAGCCGGCAATCGGCCTCTGCGCGATAGACGCGCCGCAGCCCCATGCCGCCGCGATGGGTGCCCGCGCCGCCCGAGCCTTCCACCAGCTCGTAGCGCAGCAGCGTCAGCGGATACTCGATCTCCAGCGCCTCGACCGGCAGGTTGGAGGTGTTGGTATTGTGCACATGCACGCCGTCCAGCCCGTCCTTGGTCGCGCGCGCGCCGTAGCCGCCGCCGATGGTCTCCAGATAGACCCAGGGCTCGCCGGTGCGAGGCTGGCGCCCGATGAAGCTGGCGACGAAGCAGGCGCCGTTATGCGCCGCCGTCAGCCGCTCCGGCACCGCCTGGGCGAGAGCGCCGTGGATCAGGTCCACCACGCGCTGGCAGGTGGAGAGCCGCGCATTCACCGCCGCCGGGGGCGAGCAATTGACCACGCTGCCCTCGGTCGCCGTCACCGTCAGCGGGCGCGCGAGGCCCGCATTCGGCAGCAGCGTCGGATCCACGACGGTCTTCACCGCGTAGTACACGGTGGCGAGCAGCGCCGTGTAGGTCATGTTGATGCCGGCGCGCACCTGCGGCGGCCCCTCGAAATGCAGGCGCATCGTGTCGCCCCGCACCTCGATCTCGGCCGAGAGCGGCAGCTCGCCCTCGATCTCCGGGCTGTCGTGCGTGTCGGAGAAGCGATAGACGCCGTCCGGGATCGCGGCGATGCCGGCGCGCATCTTGCGCTCGGCATAGTCCAGCAGCGCCTCGCCGGCGGCGAGCACCGTCTCCGTGCCGTACTTGGCGCAGAGCGCCTGCATGCGCTGCACGCCGAGGCGGTTCGCCGCCATCTGCGCGCGGAGGTCGGACAGGCGCTCCCGCGGCACCTGGCAGTTC
This sequence comes from Acetobacteraceae bacterium, assembly GCA_019689515.1. Lineage (GTDB taxonomy): Bacteria > Pseudomonadota > Alphaproteobacteria > Acetobacterales > Acetobacteraceae > Caldovatus. Next base: position 1,110 of record JADGHI010000186.1, read on the forward strand.
AGCAGGATCAGCTCCTGCACGTCCCGCTGCAGCTCCCCGGCGCGGTAGAGCCGGATCGGTGGGATGCGCAGCCCTTCCTGGTAGATATGGGCGTGGCCGCGGTCGGCAAAGTCGGAATGGTGGGCCAGGTTCACTGCCCAGGCCACGATGCGCTCGCCGACGAAGATCGGCTCGGCCAGCACGATGTCCGGCAGGTGGGTGCCGCCACCCTCGTAGGCGTCATTGCCGACGAAGACGTCGCCCGGGCGCATCTCCGCGACCGGGTGGCGCTTCAGGATGTGCTGGATGATCCCGATGAAGCTGCCGAGGTGGATCGGGATGTGCTCCGCCTGGCAGAGCGTGCGGCCCTGCGTGTCGAACAGGGCGGTGGAGCAGTCCCGCCGCTCCTTGATGTTGGTGGAGTAGGAGGCGCGCACCAGCGCTTCCCCCATCTCCTCGACGATGGAGGAGAGAGCGGAGCCGATCACCTCCACGGTGATCGGGTCCACCGCCTGCGGACGGGAGAGGTCGAGCGCCGCGCTCATGCCACCGCCTCCAGGATCAGGTTATCATAAGCGTCCACCCGGGCGGCCATGCCCGGCAGGACAACGGTGGTCGAATCCATCTGCTCGGCGATGGCCGGCCCGGTGATGCGGTTGCCCGGCAGCAGCCGGTCCCGTGCGTAGACAGGGACGGAGACCGGGCCGCCGGCCTCCGGCAGCCAGACCTCGCGCTGGCCCACCAGGGCCTCGGCCGGATCCGGCCCGGCCAGGGGCTTCGGCCGGAACTCGGCCTTGCGGACCTTGCCGATCGCCTCCACTCGGAAGGTAACAAGCTGCACCGGCTCGCCCTCGGCGACGAAGCCGTACATGCGCTTGTGGGCCGCGGCAAAGCCCTCGGCCAGGGCGGCCAGGGTCGCGGGGCCGAAGGCGCCTTCCGGCACCGGGACCGCCAGTTCGTAGTTCTGGCCGGCGTAGCGCATGTCCACGGTGCGGTTCACCCGGCGCGCCGCCTCGGGGATCTCCTCCTGCTCGAACCAGCGCGCGGCCTGGGCCTCCAGCGCCGCGAAGGCGGCCTCCATGGGGCCGAGGGCGCCCTCGTCCAGCGCGGTCAGGCGCGTGCTCGCGAAATCGGCGCGCAGGTCGGTCAGGAGCAGGCCCATGGCGCAGAGGATGCCGGGGTTGCGCGGCACCAACACGCGCCGCATCTCCAGCTCCTTCGCCAGCCGCGCCGCATGCAGCGGCCCGGCGCCGCCGAAGGCGATCAGCGTGTAGTCGCGCGGATCGTGCCCGCGCTGCACGCTGATGACGCGGATGGCCTTCGCCATGTTGGCGGTGACGACCGAGAGGATGCCCTGCGCCGTCGCCATGGTGTCCATGTCGAGGCGCTTGGCCAGGCGCTCGATCGCCGCGACCGAGAGGTCGCGCCGGATCGGCATCCGCCCGCCGAGCAGATGCGTCGGGTGCAGCGTGCCGAGCACCACATTGGCGTCGGTGACGGTCGGCTCCTCGTTGCCGCGGTCGTAGCAGACCGGGCCCGGATCGGCGCCGGCGCTGCGCGGCCCGACCTTCAGAAGCCCGCCCGAATCCACATAGGCGATGGAGCCGCCGCCCGCACCCACCGTGTGGATGTCGAGCATCGGCGCCTTGATCGGGTAGCCATGGACGATGTTCTCGCCCGCGAGCCGCGCCTCGCCGTCCTGCAGCAGCGCAACGTCGGTGGAGGTGCCACCCATGTCGAAGGTGATGAGGTCCGGGAAGCCCGCCAGCCGCCCGATCGCCTGCGCGCCGACCACGCCCGTGGACGGGCCGGAGAGCACCATGCGCACCGGCATCGTCGCCGCCGCTTCGAAGCCGATCACGCCGCCGTTCGACTGCGTGAGGTGCGGCGTCGCGGTCACGCCGAGTTCGGCCAGCCGCTCCGCCAGGCGGCGGATGTAGCCCTGCATGACCGGCCCGAGATAGGCGTTCACCACCGCGGTGGAGAGCCGCTCGTATTCGCGGAACTCCGGCGCGATCTCGTGGCTGGCGGTGATGAAGGCCTCGGGGAACTCCTCGGCCAGGATGCGCCGCGCCGTGGCCTCGTGCTCCGGCCGGACGAAGCTGTAGAGGAAGCAGATCGCCACCGCCTGCACGCCGGCACGCTTCAGCGCGCGCGCCGCCTCGCGCACCGCCTGCTCGTCGAGCGCGGTCTCGATGGTGCCGTCATGGCGCACGCGCTCCGGTACCTCGAGGCGGAGGTCGCGCGCCACCAGCACCGGCGGCTTGTCGGCCTGCAGGTCGTAGAGGTCGGGGCGCTTCTGCCGGCCGATCTCCAGCAGGTCGCGGAAGCCGTCCGTGGTGATCAGGCCGGTGGGGACGCCGCGGTGCTGGATCAGCGCGTTGGTCGCAACCGTCGTGCCATGGCCGAAATAGGAGACGTCCGAGGCCGGGCGCCCGACCTGGCGCATGCCCTCCTCGACGCCCTGCGCGATCGCGCGGGAGGGGTCGTCCGGCGTCGAGGAGACCTTCCACACCGCGACCCGGCCGCTCTCCTCATCGAACAGACAGACATCGGTGAAGGTGCCACCCGAGTCCACGCCAACGCGCCAAGACATACCCCGCCACCTCTTCGCTTCTGCTTGGGCGATATTAGCCGGGATTAGTCAGGCATACCGCTCTGGGTCACAGATCCTGCTGAATTTCCAGAGGCCAGTACTCCGCTTTCCCAACATCCCGCAGCCGAACTCACGCTCTAGTGAGATTTCTCACGCCACAGGACTCTGCGCAAGCACATTTTCACGAAACAAAATCTGCTTACGTAAAATTCCAATATATGAAAAATTTGCGGCTGTGCCTGCTCGGCCGAAGCGCCTGGACTCACCTACGCGACCGGACGGAGCACGTCCGTGGATCCCTGGCTGCGCCCGGCGATCGCAAATGAGGCCAACTGGCGCCGTGGCCGGCGAGGCGGAAGCGCGCGGCAGGCCGGTAGGCGCAGGGCGAAGCGGGCCATGCCAGAGCGCGAGGACCTGTCGAAGCCCTCAAACTCAAAATGGCGGCCGCAGCATGGCGGTTTCCCTTGGTCAGAGAGGCGGACCGATCGGTCGCGCTCTCGGCGATCCTCACCGCCTGCGTGCGCCGCTCCCTCCCAACCGCACCGATGCACGCCGTCTCGGCGACCGTCCCAGGTTCGGGGAAGTCGATCCAGGTGGATGTCACGAGCGTGATTGTAATCGGGCGCAAGGGCGAGGCCGGGGTGATCGCACAGGGCGAGGACTGAGCGGAGCTGGAGAAACGCATCCCCTGGGGTTCGGGCCACTGGCCCGAACGCTGCCGCAGGAGATGCGCCGCAGCTGCGGCATGGCCTGCCGGCGGCGGCTGGGGGACTGGCAGGGTCGAATGGCGAAGCCGTTCGACGGGGTGTGGGCTCGCCTCCACCGCTCCCTCCTCGACCGGCTGGGCGGCACGAACGCGATCGGCTGGAGCCAGGCCAGCCTTGGACAGCGCCTCGGTGCCGACGAAGGGGGGCGAGCAGACCGGCCCGAGCCCGACCGACCGCGGCCGGCCGGCCGGGCACGGAGCGGCACGTCGTCGTGGACGCGAACGGCGTGCCCCTGGCGATCCGCCTCAGCCCGGCGAACGTCCACGACAGCCGCCTACCGTCAAGCCACCGTGGAGCAGGCGGCGGCTTGCTGAATCCATCTGCTACGAGACCACGCGGCCACGCGGCGCAGAGCTCGCGCTCCGCGCCGCCGCCGCTCTGGTCGGGGCCCGAACTCGGCTCTCCGCGGCTCTTGGTGCAGCAAAACGGGCCCAGAGCGGCGACGATCCGATTGGACAGGTTCTGGTCCTTCATCCCAGATCGTGCCGCCAGCGGCTCGAGACCGGGGCCCGCCACTTACCCCCGGTGGGCCGCCTGCAACATCAGCCAGACATTCGCGAGGACGAAGAGGCCGGCCGCCCCCAGGCAGGACCAGCGATCCAGCCGGATGAGTGCCGGCATCCCTTCCGTCGCCCCCTCCAGACGGCTGCGCACCAGCACCGTTACCGCCGTGACCACCACCACGTAGGTCAGGCCGACCATGTGGAGCTTATCGATCAGCGTCGCACCGTGCTCGCTGCCGAGCGTAAGGCTCGCCGCCCGCATGCTGAAGACCAGGGAGAACAGCGAGGCGACGAGCAGGCTGATGCGGGCCGAGAAAGTGGTGGCGGTGACATGCATCAGGCAGCCGATGGCGCAGACCAGGACGCCCGCATAAAGCGCCGCGGTAAGCTTCAGGAAGCCTGTGTAGTCCACGCGCTCCAACTGCAGCACCGCCCGCATTCGGCTGAAGCGGCTCTCCGGGCTCGACGCCGCCGGGTCTCCGAAGCTGGTTGCGTAAGTCGCTGTGACGACCTCGACGCGCATGCCGGCGACGCGCCAGCCCTCGACGGGCGCCTGCAAGCCGTAGCCCGAGTTCGCCAGGTCGGCCTCGTAAGCGAAGCTACCTTCCTCCTGCACGCCCTCCTCGAGCAGGATCTCCAGCGAGTGGCGGTCGAAGGGGAAGTTGCGCAGGTCCCAGGCCTGGCGAAAGGTGCCGGTGACCTTGCGCTGGCTCCAGGACACGGCGCCACGCGGAACGGTGCTCTCCAGGCTCACCGTTACCTGGTCAGCGTTGGCGAACTCCATGGTCTGCAGAGCCAGCGCCGAGTCCGGCCCGACAGCCCAGACCCAGAAGCTGGCGCCGAAGGTGTCGCGCATCAGGTCGAGGCTATACAGGTCGCTGACGTAGAGGCCGATCCTGTGGCGGTCTGGCGTACCACCCTGAGCCGAGGCCTGAGCGGCCGCAAGGAGCGGCAGCAGGAGTGCCAAGGTGGTCGCGACAGCCGATGTGAGGCGCCCGCGGCAGGCAGGTCGGTGCGACAAGGTCCGGAACCTCCCTTGCACATGGGCGGGTCGGCACGCGGCGTGCCACGGCCGCATCCGGTCCGTGCAGCCGTGCCGGCCGGATGCATGGCCGAGGTAACAATGTCATGCCGCCTTGCCCGCGGCCAGGGTGTCTGCCGGAAGGCCGTGATCAGGGCAGGCAACCGCGGAAGGCGAGCATCGTCCGGGAGGCGGCCTCTGCCGGAGCCGCAGCAAGCGGTCAATGGTGCCTGAGCCTAGAGGCTTTTCCGATCAGTAAGGTCGAGGTCCAAGGCCCCACGCCGGCCCGGCGGGCTACGCCGCGGTCGCGGAACAGCGCTGATTTATGCTGTGGGCAGCGGTCATCCGCGGCCGCGCACGTCCTTGGCCCAAATGGCGTCACTCGCCCCCGGCGGGATCCGTTTGGTCGCCCTCGCCGAGCGGCCGCTGCAGCAACACGGTGTCGAGCCAGCGGCCGTGCTTGCGCCCGACGGAGCGCAGCGTGCCGACGAGGCGGAATCCAAGTGCCTCGTGCAGGCGCACCGAGGCCAGATTCGCGCTGTCCCCGACCACGGCGACCATCTGGCGCGCCCCAAGCGCCTCGCACTGGGCGATCAGCTCGGCCAGCAACAGGCGGCCGACGCCCCGGCCGACGATGTCGTGGCGCACGTAGACGGAGTTCTCGACCGTGTTCCGGTAGGCGGCGCGCGGCCGGTAGGCGCTGGCATAGGCGTAGCCGAGGATGGTGCCATCCTCCCCCTCCGCAACCAGGTAGGGCAGGCCGCGGGCGAGGATGTCGGCCCGCCGCCGCCGCATCTCCTCCTCGCCGGGTGGCTCGGTCTCGAAGGAGCCGGTCCCGTGCAGGACGTGGTGACCGTAGATCGCGGCGATAGCGCCGATGTCGCCCTCTGCCGAGGGCCGGATGCGAATAGCCGGAAGGGGCGCGACGGGCGGAGAGATGGCTTGCGTGTCCATGCCGCCGAGCCTGCCGCCACGGGCTCCGGGACAGAACAAAGTTTTTCTGATGCGCGGCATGCCGATAAGTTTTCCGCATGCGCGACCCGAGCCTCCGCCAGCTGCGGACCTTCCTCTCCGTCGTCGAGACCGGCAGCGTCACCGCGGCCGCGCAGGCGCTCGGGCTGACCCAACCCGCGGCCAGCCAGCAGCTTCGGGAGCTGGAGCGCGCCATGGGCGTCCGGCTGCTCGAGCGCGTCGGCGGCCGGAC
>JADGHI010000187.1 GCA_019689515.1 Acetobacteraceae bacterium
ACCACAAGTGTTGATTTGATTATGCATACAACCTAATGGCTTTTCTGTGACGCCAGCCATCCCCCGCCACCAGGCCGCCCTGGCCAGCGAGGCCTGTCGCTCCTTCCTCGCCGATCCGGGATTGCCGGTCCCGGACGCCACAGCCATCCGCCGGGTCGGCTCCATGGGCCGCACGGATTTCCTGCAGACCGGATTCCTGCTGTGTGAGGCCCTGCGCGAGGCCGCGGGCCTCACCCCGGACGAGGCGGTGCTCGACATCGGCTGCGGCTGGGGGCGCCTCGCCCTGCCGCTCGCCCGCCATCTCGGCCCCGCCGGCCGCTATCTCGGCATGGACGCCGCGGCCGAGGCGATCGCCTGGTGCCGCCGCGCGATCGGCGATGCCGATTCGCGCTTCCGCTTCCATCACGCCGACATCCGCAACTCTTACGCGAATCCGCGGGGCCGGATCCCCGCCTCGGCGGCGGTGCTTCTGCCCTGGGAGGAACGCTTCGACCTCGTGGTCGCTACCTCCCTCTTCACCCACCTCCTGCCGGATGCGGTCGAGCGCTACGTGAGGGAGGCCGCGCGGCTGTGCCGGCCCGGCGGCCGGTTCTTCGCCACCTTCTTCCTCCTCGACGAGGAGTCGCTGCGCCTCTCCGCGGAGGGCCGCGCCCGGCACCGCTTCCCGGCGCAACGTGGTGTCGCGCGCATCGCCAATGAGGAGGTGCCCGAGGATGCCGTGGCCTATCCGCGGGAGCATGTGCTGGCCCTGCTCGACGCCGCCGGCTTCGACGCGGAATTGCTGCCCGGCGCCTGGTGCGGCCGGGATGGCGCGACGGCCTTCGACTACCAGGACGTGATCCTCGCGCGCCGTCGCGGCGATGCGCCGGCGGGGCGCGCCGGTACCCTCGGTGCCGTGGAGGGGCTGTCGCGCGGCCGGCTGCGCGGCTGGGCCTGGGACCGCGGCGGAGCCGTGGCGCCGCTCGTGCGCGTCGAGCTGGACGGCGAGATCGTGGCCGAGGCGCGTCCCGAACACCCGCGCCGCGACCTGCCGGAGGGCGGCCCGCCGGTCGGGGCGCCCTGCGGCTTCGCCATCGCCCTGCCGCCGCGGCTCCTCGACGGAAGGCCGCGGGCGCTGCGCGTGACCGCTGGCGAGGAGGCGCTCGTGCTCTGCGCACGCGACGGCGTCGCCATCGTCGATCCGGCGGAGGAGATGCTGCGCGCCTGGCGAATCGAGGCCGTCTCGCGCGGCGCGTGGCGCATCGAATCGCTCGTCTCGGCCGAGGGGCGGCTGGAGGGGCTCGGCTGGGCGGTGCCGCCGCGCGGGCGGGTGCCCGCCGCGCCCGTGGCGCTTTTCGTGGAGGGGCAGCGTCTGCCGGTCAGCTGGCTGGACCGACCGGACCCGGCCCTCGCCGCGGCCCTCGGCCTGCCGGAGGACGGGGTGCGGCCCTGGTTCCGCTTCGCCCTTCCCGTGCCGGAGAAGAGCGGCGGGCGCCTGCTACGCCTCGTCCTCGGGCCCTCAGCGGATGCGCCCTATGACCCGCCCCTCGGCTTCGCGGTTGCACCGGGCGCGGAGGCGCTGCAGGCACTGGACGAGTTGCAGGTATCGGCGGCGCTGCGGCGCCATTTCGGACGCCGGCCCACGGGTTTCGCCCGCCGGCTCGACCTGCCGGCCGACGGTGCGAAGGCGGAGGCCGCGCTGGTCGCGGCGCCGGAAGGCGCAGCCGATCTCGTCCTGGCCCTCGGCCTGCTGGCGGATGCGGACATGGTGGCCGAGGCGCGCCGGCTGGAGGCGTTGCGCCGCGCCTGTGCGCCGGGCGGGGTCGCCGCCCTTGCGACAGCGGGACGTGGCGCCTGGATCGGCGCGGTGGCGCCGGCGGAGCGGTTCCTGGCGTGGCGGCGGGATGGCCTGGCAGAGGCGTCGCGGACCTCCGCGCACATCTTCGCCGTCTGCGGCGGCGCGCGCTTCGAGGTGGTGGCGCATGAGGAACTGGCGCTGACCGGCCTGCGCGACCTCGTGCTGGTGCGCCGGCCGGCCGCTGGCTGAGGGCGCGGGCGGCGCCCTACAGGATGTCCGACAGCGAGAGGTCCGACACCGAGATGCCGACGAGGCGCACGCTGTCGGCGCCGTGGGAAAGGACGGCATCCTCGCCGTCCTGCACCGCCGCAGCGAGCATCGCCGCGATCTCCTCCGCGTCGAGGTCGAGGAAGATCAGCCGGTCGGCGCCGATGGTGAAGTCGAGCACCACGTCCTGCCCATCGCCGGCGGCGAAGAGGAACAGGTCGTCGCCCGCGCCGCCGATCAGCGTGTCGTCGCCGCGGCCTGCCTGGATGACGTCCTGGCCCGACCCGCCATCCACCAGGTCCGCGCTGCCGCCCTGGCCCAGGAAGTGGTCGTCGCCCGCGCCGAGCGCAACGAAGGTGGAGGTCGCCGAATCGTCCGAGGCGAAGACGCCGGCGCCATGCGTAGTGGCGGCGAAGGTCGCGTCGCCCGCGGCGGCCATGGCGGCGACGTCAAGCGGCCGGACGATGACGGTGTCGTCGCCCCCGCCCGTCGCGATGCGGAATTCGTTGACCCAGCCGAAGGTGTTCGTTGCGCTTTCCACCACGATCACATCGGCTCCGCCGGCGGTGACCACGTTGCCCCGCTTCGCCCCGATCAGGTGCACGAAGGAATCGCCGCCCCCGCCGAGGGTGACGTCGGTATGGACGAAGCCCGAGAGGGTGAGCCGCGCAGCTTCGTCCGCGACGAAGACCGCGTTCTTCACGCTGTTCCACGCGCCGGTCACGTCGAAGACGAGGCCGGAGGGCGCGTCCGGGGCGCCGGAGAATTGGACGAGGCCGTCGTGCACCAGCCCTTCGGCAAGGGGGCTCGCAAGAACGGTCTCGATGGCGCCCGGCACGGGTGCTGGCATGCCGTCGGGCGGCGCCGGAAGTGCCGTGGGTTCGGTGCCCGGCAGGTACCACTGGACGCTGTTGCCGAGGAGGCCGAAGCCGACCGTGAAATTCATGGATCTCCTCCGTTCGCACCCGTTAAAAGTGCCTTAACGATACAATTTGCTCGTATAGGTAGCAATATGTATTCAAACGCCACCTTTCTGGCCGAGCGGAGGGCGAAGGCCAGGCCACAGCGGCGTGGCGTCGACCGGGAAAACGGCACAAACGCAGGCACAGCGGCCATGCGATGAGACTGGCTGGGCGCCGGAGGTGGCCGGGAGCGTTACGGCCGCGCTCGCCAGCGGTGGGCGAGTGGATCCCAGGCGTCACACTGGGGCGGCATCCCGTTTACCGACGCCTGTGCGCCCTTGCCGCCACGCGCGACGGCCTCAGGCATCCCCGCCGTGGCGCGACAAGCCCGAAGGTGCTCCGTATCCAAACAGGAGAGCGCGGCTCGGTGCGCCCATCGGTGTTTGGCCCATCCGTCGGTCGGCTCGCTCATCACCATCAGGCCGCGCACGCAGCGCGTGGCGCTGCGTTCGATCCATGACCGTCTACCCGTCATCGCAATGCTCTGGGGGCGACGCCGAACTCGGGCAGGCGGCTCCCGGGCGAGGGGGCGAGCAATGGCGCGCGTGATCCTGCACATCGGCCCGCACAAGACGGGCACCACCCTGCTCCAGCAGCGTTTCGTCGCGCTGCGCGAGCCGCTCGGTGCAGCCGGAATCGTCTCCCCGGAGCGGTGACAGGAGCATCTCTGGGGCCACCATGCGCTTCCCTTCGAACTCGCCGCGGCTGCCCGCATGGGCGGGGAGGGCGCATGGTGCGCCGAGTCCCTGCGGGAGGCCTTTGCGGAGATTGCTGCAGGTGCACCCTGTCTCCTGCTCTCCAGCGAGCACTTCGAGCGCCTGGATGCCGCCGTGATCTCGCTGCTGCGCCGGGTGCTCGATGGGCATGCCGTGGAGGTGTTGTACTTCGCCCGCCGCTGGTCGGGCCTGCTGCCTTCCGCCTGGCAGGAGAGCGTGAAGCATGGGAGCGCCGAGACCTTGCCGGCATTCGCCCTCGGCCATCTGTTGCAGCCTTTCCGCAGCGACATCCTGAACTACGCCAATGTCCTCGACCGGTATGCGGCGGTGTTCGGTGCGGATGCGCTGCGCCTCGCCTCCTACGACGCGGTGTTGGAGGAGGGTGGTGCGCTGCTGGGCTCCTTTCTCGACCGGATCCTCGGCGTGTCGTTGCCGCCGGATGGCGCAGCGGAGCGGGTGAATCCCGCGCTGCCGCCGGAGGATGTCGAGATCATGCGCGTGCTGAACGCGATGGCGCGGCGCGAGCGCGGGCGGGCGCCCGGTTGCGCCTGGACCCGGCTGCATGCCCGTGAGCGGCGCGTGAGGGCGATCCCGCCATGGCCGCGCTGCGCGCCGCCTTGCGCGGTTCCGTCGAGGCGTTGCGCATCCCGGACGATTCCGCCTCGTTCCGGGCCGTGGAGCGGGCGCTGATGGAGAGGCACGGGGCGCGATTGCTCGATCAGCCTCGCAAGGACGCCTGTTCGGTCCGCGCGCGGCGCCGGCCAAGGCTCTCCATGTCGCCGGCGATCCCTGGACCCTTCCGGGTGTCGCGGATGCCTTCGCTACGCTGCATCATGCCATCGGCGCGCGCCACCGCGCGAAACGGGCGGCAGCGGCCTGATCCGCATCCGGATCATGGCGTCACCGTGCGGAGCCTTCGGTATACCGGTGCCGCAGCGCTACGCATCCCTGGGATTGGCGCAGTCCGCCGCTGACCGGCATGGTCATGTGCCGGAGCCCAGTTGCCTTCCGTTACTCCTTTCGGTGGCGTGAACCGGTACAGCTACCGATCTGCGAGGGACGCGGATCAAGCCGGGAGCGGCCGTAGCGGGCAAAGGATTTGCGCGCTGGCGCATCGGTCGATGTGCCTGCGAATGTTCGCTAGGGCCGGCGGCGAGCTGCAACTGCTCTCACGTCACTCTTCGCTTGTGCCAGGGTTGGGGCCGCGGTCAGATTGGGGCGGCGCGTCACGTTCAGCCTTGGGGGAGTGCCTGCGGCTTGTACATGGGGCTGGTTCGCGCGCGGAACTCCGCCGAACTCCCGGAAACCAAACCTCGACGCTGCCCGCACCCGACCCCTGGGGCGATCGGGCCGGAGGCGGGTCGAGGCGCGCCCAGCCTGCGGACCCACCTCGTCGCTCTTGTGCTCGCGGTGCTGTTGCCTGCGCTGGGGCTCGGCGCGGCGACCGCCTGGCACATGGCCCAGAACTACCGCCATGCCTTCGAGGAGCGCCTGTCCGACACGGCGCGCGCCCTCGCCACTGCGGCCGACAAGGAGCTCGGGATCCACCTCGCGACGGTCCACGCGCTCGCCACTTCGCCGCTGCTGGATGGCCCGGACCCCGCGGCGTTCCGCGCCTGGGCCTCGGAGGTCGGGTCCCAGCTCGAGGGCTGGGTCGTCCTGTGCTCGGCTGAACCCGGCTCCGCGCTGTTGCTCCATACCTTGGTGCCGCCCAGCGGTGGCGCATCGCCGCCAGGTCGCTGCCGGGCCGACGACGTTGCGTCGGTGATCGCCACCGGGCGCCCGCGGGTGACGGGTGTCTTCATCAGCCGTGTGACCGGGCGGCCCGTCGTGTTCGCCATCGCCCCCCTCCTGCGAGGCGGACGGGTGACTGCGGCGGTCGGCCTGGCGGTCGAGCCGGGCCACCTCGTGCAGGTTCTGGATGCGCAGGACCTCGGCGGTGGCGCGTTCGCTTCGATCGTGGACGGCCGGGGCGCGGTGGTTGCCCGGTCCTCCGACCAAGAGCGGTTCATCGGCCAGCCGATGCCGGACTGGTATCTTCCGGCCATCGAGGGGCGCGAGCGCGGGCTGCTCGCTGCACGCAAGGTCGAAGGGCATGAGATGGTCCTCGCCTTCGCGCGCCTGAGCGCCGCGCCCGGCTGGACGGTGGTGGTGGCGGAGCCCCGGGCCGCCTACCGGGCGGCGTGGCTCGACCCTCTGCTCGGCCTGGCGGGCGGGGGCATCCTGGCCATGGCGCTGGCGGTCGGGCTCGCCGCTGCCCTGGCCCGGCGGCTCGTCCGGCCGGCGGCGTCGCTCCTGCGCCAGGCCGAAGCCGTCGCCGCCGGGCTGCCCGTGCCGCCCCCGACGGGCTCCTTCGCGGTCGCGGAGTTCGATGCGCTCCGGGCCGCGATGGAGCGCGCGCAGGCCGCCCGCCGCACCGGCGAGGCGGAGTTCCGCGCCGCCTTCGAGCAGTCCGCCCTCGCGATGGCCCAGTCGGACTACGCGACCGGGCGCTACGCTCGGGTCAACGCCGCCTTCTGCCGTCTGGCCGGCCGCCCGGCCGAGGATCTCCTCGGCCGCCACTACTCGGAGCTCACCCATCCGGACGACCTCGCCGTCCAGCGCGCCGCCATCCGGCGCGTCGCGCGGGGCGAGGCGGAGGCCTATGAGGTGGTGAAGCGGCTGGTCCTGCCGGACGGCGGCGTGCGCTGGGTGCGCGTGTCTTCCTCGCCGGTGCGCGATCCTTCGGGGCGGCCGATCCGGACCGTGGCGATCTTCCAGGACATCACCGAGGCCAGGGCGGCGGCGGCGGCGCTGCGCGCCTCGGAGGAGCGGCTGCGCCTGGCGCAGGAGGCGGGCGGCATCGGCGCCTGGGAGGTCGATCTCGCAACGGGCCGGCGGCACTGGTCGGAGAGCAGTTACCGTCTCTGGGGCATCGAGCCGGGAACGCCGGTCACGTTCGACCTCCTCCTCTCCCTTGTCCACCCCGAGGACAGGGAGCGGTTCCGTGCCGTCGTCGATCGAGGATCCGAGACGGTCGGCCCGCTGCAGGAGGTGGAGATCCGCATCCACCGTCGCTCCGACGGCGCATCGCGCTGGCTGCTCATGGGCGGCGAGGCGATGGCCGACGACACGGGGCGTCCCGTGCGGAAGGTGGGCATCGTGCGCGACATCACCGCGCAGAAGGAGGCGGAGGCCGCGCTGCGCGAGAGCGAGGAGCGGTTGCGGCTCGCCGTCGAGGCTGCCCAGCTCGGCACCTGGGAGTTCGACCTCCGGCGCGGTGTCGGCGTGCACTCAGGCCACCTCAGCGCCGAGTTTCCGGACGTGCCGCCGACGGGCTTCGCCTTCGCGGACTGGCTCGAGGCCATCCACCCCGGCGACCGCGCCTTCGTGTCGGAGGCCTTCGCCGCGGCCGCTGAGGGTCGTGCTCCGCACTTCGCGGCGGAGT
>JADGHI010000188.1 GCA_019689515.1 Acetobacteraceae bacterium
CCGCCGGGCCACGCGCGGGCGGGAGGGGCTGGGCGGCTGCGGGGACCAGGGCGCACGCGGCGAGCAGTGCGATCGCGAGGCCGGCCGCACGGCCGAGGCATCGGTCATCGCTGCTCACGCGATCCTCCGAGGCCGGGGTTGCGGCGAAGCGCCCGCTGCCGCCGCTCGGGCGCCGGGGCGCCGTCGCCCCGACTCTAGGGCGGGCGCCACGGCCAGCGCCAGTCGAATGCGTCGCCGCGTCCGCGGATTTCCGCGGCTGCCAGGCATGTCCGCCGAGCCGCGTGCCCTCCTGCACGCATCCGCCTGCCGTGCGAAGCGATCCGGACCGCCGACCGCCGCACCCGGATGCCGCGCGCGCGGCGCATCCGGCAGGGGTGTCGCGCAATCCCAGCGCGATCAGGAGCTGGCCGGTAACGACGCGCCAGCGCCGTAGAGGATACGAGGAATGTGATCGGCGCGGCGGCATGGACCGGCCCGGTTGCCCACGGCAGCGGAAACGTCGCTTCCACGCGGCGGTGCTTGAGCGCGCGCAATGCGCGCACACGGCGCGGCGGCAATGCAGGTCCACTGGCGACGCCGGCACCGGAATGCATGGCGCCGCCTTCGGGCGAGTCCGCATCACGGCGAGATGAAACAACGGGCGCCGCCGCGCGATGCATGACGGGAGCCGGGAACTCCAACATGCCTTCGCCCGGGGCGCATCGCCGGAAGCCGTTGATGACCCCTTCGGAACGTATCGCTCAGCCGCGGGCCTCGCCTCCCCTGTATCGCTTCGCTGCGTTCGCGCTGGACGTGGAACGGGGCAGCCTGGTGGACGCAGCGGGGAACAGGACCGAGCTGCGGCCGAAATCCGCGGAAGTCCTCCGCTTCCTCGCCGAGAACGCCGGGCACGTGGTCTCGCGGGATGCGCTGATGTCCGCGGTCTGGCCAAACGTCTTCGTCACGGACGACAGCATCACCCAGTGCATCACCGAGATCAGGCGGGCGCTGGGCGTGGAGGCGGCGCGGCTGCTGCGCACCTTCCCGCGGCGGGGCTACCTGCTGGATGCGCAGGTGGCACGGCAGGAGGTCCACGTGTCGGCGTCGCCGGCAGCGCAGGACATGGAGTCCGGCGGGCGTGCGCTCGCGGGCATGGCGGCGTCGTCCATCGGCGACGACCGCCCCTCGATCGCGGTGCTGCCGTTCCGCTGCCTGCCCGGCGACGCGCAGCAGAGCTGGTTCGCGGAGGGCATCATCGAGGGCATCATCCACGTCCTCTCCGGCATCGAGAACCTGTTCGTCATCGCGCAGGGCTCCAGCCTCTCCTATGCCGGCACCGATCCCGATCCGCGCCGCGTCGCCGACGAGCTCGGTGTTCGCTACGTCCTGCGGGGCGCAGTGCAGCGGTCCGAGGAAAGGCTGCGCATCACCGCGCAGCTGATCGACGCGGTCGACGGCCGGGTGCTGCGCGCCGAGAAGTGCGACGGCGCGGCGACCGACCTGTTCGAGATGCAGGACCGCATCGCGGCGCAGGTGATCGCGGCGATCGCGCCCACCGTGCACGAGCAGGAACTCCAGCGGGCGATGCGCAAGCCGCCCAGCAGCTTGACGGCGTACGACCTCGTGCTGCGGGCGCTCGACCTGATGCCGCGGCTCGATTCCGGCCTCTACGAGCAGGCGGGGGAGCTGCTGAAGCAGGCGATCGCGCTCGACCCCGGCTACGCACCGGCGCGCTCCTACGCCGCGCTCTGGCACCTGATCCGCATCGCGCAGGGCTGGACCCTGGATCCGGCCGAGGATTCCGGCGCCGCCGCGCGCAACGCCGCCGCGGCGCTGGAGCGCGAGCATTACAACGCCACGGCGCTGGCGATCCAGGGCCACATGCTCTCCTACACGCGCAGGGAGTTCGCAGCCGCCGCCCGGCTCCTCGAACGGGCGACCGTGGCGGGGCCGAGCAATCCGACGGCATGGGCCTTCCGCAGCGCGACCACGGGCTACCTCGGCGACGGCCCCCGCGCCGTCGAGCAGGCCGAGCACGCGATCCGGCTCTCGCCCCTCGACCCCTTCGTCTATCTCAGCGAGCACCTCCTGTCGCAGGCCCACTACATCGCCGGCAACTACGCGGAGGCGGTGCGCTGGGGGCGCTGGGTCGCGCAGCAGAACCCGCGCCACGCGGCCAACCTGCGCACCCTGACGGCGTCGCTCGCGGCGAGCGGCGATGTGGAGGGAGCGCGCGAGACCGCGCGCCAGCTCCTCGCCCTCAATCCGGGCTTCCGCCTCTCCCGCTTCGCGGCACGCACGCCGCTCGGCGGCTCCGTCCTCGAACAATTCCTGGCGCGCCTGCGCGCAGCGGGCCTGCCGGACTGAAGGAATGACCGGAGCGCAACCCCGCAAGAACAAGGCAGGGAGGAGAGGATGGTCGGCAACGTGGGGAACGTCGGCAATGTCGGAAACATCGGCAATGTCGGCGGCGGATCCGGCTGGGCGCTGGTGTCCGACCGCATTGACCTGCCCTTCGTGACGGAGGCGGTGGCCAGGGTGGCGGAGGGGGCGGTGGTCACGACCGCCGATCCGATCGCATCCATCCGCTTCCCCGAGGCGAGGTGGACCGGCCGCGACTGGAGCGCCGACTGGTGGGCCTGGCTCGTGCTCCTGGAGTTCGCGGGGGCCGATCCCGATACCGACTGGCGGCGCAGGATCACGCGACTCCAGCCGGGCATACCGGAGCCAGGCTCTGCGGAGGAGAAGAGGGAGTTCGACACCCTCATCGCCATGGCCCAGGACGAACGGGCCGACGCGCTCGGCGAGATCCTCGCGCAGCATGCGCTGTACACCGACATCATGGCGCCCTTCGCGGCGCTTCTCATGATCTCGCCCTCCTCACATCCGGCCAGCTTCCGGCTCATGCACATCGCCGGACTGCTCGGGATCCTGACCACGATGCACTTCAAGAGGGCGTTCAACCGGCCACGGCCCTCGCAGATCTGCCCGGCGCTCCTGCCGCCCGTCCCCGTGCCGGGCCATCCGGCCTATCCGAGCGGGCACGCGACTCAGTCCATGCTCATGGCGCTCTTCCTGGAAGAGGCGATGAGGTCGCCCCCCGAACGGCCGCAGGGGACGGAACGGCCCATGCCAGGGACGGAGACGGCGCGGTCCCGGCAGATGGGGCCGCTCCTCACGACCCTGGCCGCTCGCATCGCGCGCAACCGCGAGATCGCCGGGCTGCACTACCCGAGCGACAGCGCGGCGGGCGCGAATCTCGCCACGCAGATCTTCACCGTCCTGAATCCCGACCCGCTGCCGGAGCAGGCGACCCTGTTCCTCAAGACCATGGAGAAGGCGCAACGGGAGTGGGCGCCATGAGCGGCGGCGCCCACGGGCCTGCCACCCCCCGCCATGCCCGGCTGTCTCCGCCGCCGGACGAGCCGCCGCCGCTCGACGGCACGCTCCACCCCACCATGGCGCGGGCCTGGGCCGAGATCTGCTCGCGCGGCGACGCGCAGCAGGCCGAGGTCGCGGAGGTGCTGGACGCGGACGCGTGCGGATTCCTGCCCGGCGGCGGCACCAGGTTCGAATCCAGCCGCAACTGGAGCGGTGCGCGAGTGGTGCCGACCGGCGGACACCGCTTCCAATTCGCCGCGGGCCGCTGGCGAGTGCCCCGGCTGACGCCGGGTTCGGCGCCCGATCCCTCGGGGCTGGACCGCCGGTCGTCGGTCTGGCTCGGCTTCGGCGGACACCGGAGCTGGAGCCGCGCGCTCCCGCAGATCGGCACCTTCGACATCGAGGGCGCCCCGGACCGCCACCTGCCCTTCGTCCAGTGGTGGATCAGGGGCAATCCCCGTTCCGGCGCACTGGTCCTCCGCCGTCCCGGGATCGGGCCGGGCGACAGGATCCTCTGCCTCCTGTGGCTCCGCTCCCCAGGAGTGGCGGCGTTCTACGTCCTGAACGCCGACTCCCGCGATCCGCCCGTGGCCGGTTGCATCCATTCGCCGGATGAGGCCGTGCCGGCCGCTGGCGTATCCGCCGAGTGGATCGTCGAGCGGCCGCGCGACCCTGCGACGAGGACGCTGCATCCCTTGGCCAATTTCGGGATCGTGGAACTCTCGGATTGCGCCGCCGGCGCGGCGGGCGTTCCGGAGCGCCTGGCCGGCACCGGGCGCCTGCACCGCATGATCGCCAGGCTGGAGCATCCGCACCGGAGCCGGTGCATCGCCGAACCGCGGCGCGGCACCGATTCGCACGGCTCCGTCGCGGTCAGGTTCCGCTGAACCGCCGTGGGCGGCGGGCAGGTCCGCACCACCCTGCCGCGGTGGCGCCGGAGGTGCCCGCGACGCTGGCGGCTGACCTCTGGACGTGCGAACGTCCACCACGAAAGCGGGGCCTCATGGACAATGCGCGCTCGCGCCGACCCGTGCTCCCGGTCCTGGTGCTGCCGCTGCTCCTGCTGCTGCTCCTGGCGATCGGCGCCGGCTGCGCGGACATGCCCGGCCTCGGCACCGCGGAGTCTCCGCCGCCCGCCGGCTTCTCCGCCGATACATTCACCGTCGCGGGCCTGACCAGCGGCGCCAGCGCGACCGAGGCGGGCTGCCGGGCGCTGCCGGACGGCCTCTGGGTCAGGACGCCGGACGGGCGCCGCAGCGAATGCATCCGCTACCACGCGGCAGGCCTCGACCGGCCACCGCCGGGAGTGACGACGGCGCTGATCTGGATTCCGGGCGATCCGACCGGCGCGACCTACCGGATCATCGGTGGGAAGCCACAGGTCGAGGGCGTCAGTCGTCTCTACGAGCTGTCCGCGGAGGCGCGGCGGAGCGGAGCGGAAATGCTCAGCGGCGCCATGGGCGGGCTGCCCGTGGTCATGCTTGCCCGGCCCGGCATGCACGGCTCCTCCGGGGACCATGCCTGGGATCGTCATACGCAGGAGGAGGTGGACCTCTTGGACGCGGCGCTGACCGAACTGCGCCGACGCCATCCCTGGCTCCGCGACTTCGTGGCCGTCGGCTTCTCGTCCGGAGGGACCGTGCTGGCAAACCTTCTGGTGCGGCGGACCGACATCCGCTGCGCGGTGCTCGCCTCGGCGCCGCTGGACCTGACCGAGTACTACGGCTCGGCCGGTGGTGGCGGCGGAGGTGGCGGCGGTGGCGCAGCGGCCCTGGACAGCTTCGCCATGCGGGACGACCTCGCCGATCCCATGCGCGCCCTCGGGCGCATGGCCGCGCCCCGTGCCGATGCGACCGTCTTCGTGATCGGCGACCGCCGCGACCGGAGGGTGCCGGCCTCCGCCTGGGAACGCTGGGCCGAGGCCGCACGGCGCGCGGGCATGCAGGTGCTGCTCACCGAGATCCCGGGCCACGACCGGCCGGAACTCGGCGGCCCGGTCGAAACCCGCCACCTCACCTCGAGCCGTGCCCTGGAGGTGGGGTATGCCTGCGCATCGGGAATGCCGCCCGCGCGCGTGTACCGGGCCCTGATCGCCGACGAGCCGATCCTGCTGCCGCGGGGCCGGCGGCTGCGGGGCGCGGAGATCCGCGAGGCCTTCGCCGGCCATACGCTGCGCGGCACCGAATGGCTGCCCCGGGCGATCGTGCTGACCGTCTGGAGGCGGGACGGCAGGCTCTCCTACGTGAGCCCGCGTCGCCCCGACCGGCGGATTGCCGAGCTGCGCTGGTGGGTCGAGGGGGACCGGCTCTGCACCTCGCGCCACGGCTGCGGGG
The DNA here is from genome assembly GCA_019689515.1 of Acetobacteraceae bacterium. Lineage (GTDB taxonomy): Bacteria > Pseudomonadota > Alphaproteobacteria > Acetobacterales > Acetobacteraceae > Caldovatus. The sequence continues at coordinate 5,694 of JADGHI010000188.1, forward strand.
AGGTGCGTGCGGACGGCGCGCTCCTGCACTTCATGGCCGGCGAGCCGCCGCGGCTCGCCACCACCTATTTCGCGGCTGGTGCGCCGGAGCCCGCTGCGGCGGGCAACCCCCACCGCCGGCGTCGCGCTCCGGCCCTAACCGGAGAGTAGGGCCGGAGGCGAGGGCAGCCCGGACGAGCCTGGCCGCCCTGCATCCGCAGCCCGACGGACGACCGGTCCGCCGGCAAGCGGGCGGGCGTTGCGTCAGCGCATCGGCGCGGCGTAGGGAGAGGTGTAGACGACGTGCAGATCCTCGCCGTCACCGACGATCCAGGCCCCGCGGCCAGGACGCGCGGTTTCCGGCTGGAGGTACTGAAGTTCCGGACCCTCCCCTGCTCCGCCGGTCAGGGCTGCGGCGCGGGGCGGCTGGCCCGGGACGGCACCGGCGCCGGCGCCTCCGCCGCTGTACACGATCGCCATGTCGTCGCCACCGCCGAGGATCGTCGCCACACCGCCGCCGACGACATTGCCGATGGCGTTCCGCTCCGGGCCGCGGAAGCCCGGCTCGGGTGCCTGCGCGCCGGTCGGGCCGCCCATTGCCGCGAGGCCAAGGGCGAGCACCGCGATGCCGGAGAGACGGGATGCGTGCGCATGCTCGAACATGGTGCTCTCCTTCCGTCCTTGCACCGGCGCCCGATGCGCCGGCGCCCTGCTTCCGGAAGCGCCATCGCGGCTGTTCTCGACGACGACGCCCCGCGAGACAGGCCCGCACGTCGAGGAGCCGACGGCGCGTCGCACCGGACGGGGTGGGATCGCACTGCGGATGGGCCGTGGTGGGACCGGATCGTGGTCGCCTCGATCCCCCTTGGCATGCGGTGTCGCAGAGGATGCGCCTTGGGTCCTGGCGAAGTCCCGAAAGGCTCCCGAAGCTGCGGCGAAGGCAGACCGAAATCGTCCGCGACGGCGAGCGGGTACGGCGGCAGGTGCGGGTGGCATGTCGAGGCATCGAGCCCGCCCTCGCCGCACGCGGCGCCATCGGTGCCCTAGCGGCCGCGGCCGTCGCGAACTGCCGCAGTACGGGCGCTCGCTCGGGTTGGTTATGAAGCCGGATACGGCAACCCGCATCGGGCCTGGAGCTGCGCCATGGCGTCGCGCGTGGCGGGACCGTTGATGCCGTCGGCCCTGACCTTCAGCCCATCGGGGAAGTCGGCCTCGGCGAGCCTATACTGGAGCCCGCTGTGCTTCGCCGCCGCGGAGAATCACTCGCCGCCCGCGGCACCGGTGCAAGAAGGGCTTCCTCCAGGACCGTGCTAGCGCTGCGCCAAGTGCACGCGCCTGCAAGCGCGCGGCGCGCCTGCCGCTAAATCATTGACCCGCTTGGAGGAAATGGTACCCAGGGGCGGAATCGAACGACCGACACTGCGATTTTCAGTCGC
>JADGHI010000189.1 GCA_019689515.1 Acetobacteraceae bacterium
GTCCACGGGGCAGGAGGCGCGTCGCACCCGGAGCGGCCGGGGCCGCAGCGCATGACCCAACCCCTTGGGCCCGGCGCTGCCGCCGCCGCAATGGCGCCGCGCGGCAGCGGCGGCAGCGCCGCCACTGGCTCGGCCGAATACGCCTCGCCCGGCTTCGGCGAGCTGCGCGCCGGCAATCTCGGCGTGCGCATCGCGGAGACCGCGGCGGAGATCGACGCGGCTCAGGCGCTGCGATACCGCGTCTTCTACGAGGAGCTCGGCGCGCGCCCCGATGCAAGCACCGCCGCCGCGCGGCGCGACCGGGACGAATACGATGCCGTCGCGGACCACCTGCTGGTCGTGGATCACGACCGCGACGCGGGAGCGGGGGGCGTGGTCGGCACCTACCGCCTGATCCGCCGCCCCGCCGCGGCACGGATCGGCCGGTTCTACTCCGCGGCCGAGTACGATATCTCCAGGATCGAGGCCTATCCAGGCAACATCCTGGAGCTCGGCCGGTCCTGCGTGGATGCCGCATACCGAACGCGTGCCGTGCTGCAACTGCTCTGGCGCGGCATCGCGGCCTATGTGTTCAAGCACCGCATAGACCTGATGTTCGGCTGCGCCTCGCTGCCGGGCACCGACCTCGACGCGCTCGCCGCGCAGCTTACCTACCTGCACGCCAACCACCTGGCGCCCGAGGCGCTGCGCCCGCGTGCGCTGCCGGAGCGCTACGTCGAGATGCGCCGGCTCGACCCGGCGACGATCGACGCACGCGCTGCACTGAACGCGCTGCCGCCGCTCATCAAGGGCTATCTGCGGCTCGGCGGCTTCGTCGGCGACGGGGCGGTGCTGGATCACCAGTTCAACACCACCGACGTCTCCGTCGTGGTGAAGACCGACCTCGTCACCGAAAAATACTACCGCCACTACGAGCGGATGGCCGGCGGCCGCGGCGCGGAGCCGGTGGAGTAGCGCGCCGCCGGGGGCTCCCCCGCCGCGTGTGACAAGCGGCGCGCGCCTGCGTAGCTTCGCCCCTTCCCGGCGCAAGGAGGGGCAGGAGCGATGCAGACCGGAACCTACAGCTACCCGCCGATGGAGCGCGTGATCTACGGCCGTCCCTTCGCCGAGGCGCTGGCCGAGGAGGTCGCGCGGCTTGGCGCTGGCGCCGTGTTCCTGATGGCGGGCGGCACGCTCTCGCGCGAAACCGATGTGGTGCGCCAGGTCCAGGATGCGCTCGGCGCGCGGCTCGCCGGCGTCTGGACGCGCATGGGCGCGCACTCGCCCCGCACCGATGTGGTCGCCGCGGCGAACGCGGCGCGCGAGGCGAAGGCGGACCTGATCGTCACCCTGGGCGGCGGCTCGGTCACGGACGGCGCGAAGATGGTCGGCTTCTGCCTCGGCAACGAGGTGACCGACCCGGCGCAGCTCGACGCCTTCGCCGCGCGGATGGGGCCGGACGGCAAGCTGGTCCGCCCGCCCGCGAAGCCCTCGCCGCTGCGCTCGATCGCCATCCCGACCACGCTCTCGGCCGGGGAGTTCTCCGCCACCGCGGGCTGCACCGACACGGTGCGCCAGGTGAAGCAGAGCTACGCCCACCCGACGATGATGCCGCGCGTCGTCATCCTCGATCCGGCGGTGACGCGGCACACGCCGGAATGGTTGTTCCTCTCCACCGGCATCCGCGCGGTGGACCATGCGGTCGAGGACCTCTGCTCCACCAATTCCCAGCCCTTCTCGGACGGCGCCTCGTTGCACGCGCTGCGGCTGCTCTCGCGCGGGCTGCCGGCGGTACACGACGATCCGACGGACCTCGCGGCGCGGCTCGACTGCCAATTGGGCGCCTGGATGTCCATGGTAGGCTCGCAGGTCGGCGTGATGAAGGGTGCGAGCCACGGCATCGGCCACATGCTGGGCGGCACCGCCGGCGTGCCGCATGGCTACACCTCCTGCGTCATGCTGCCCCATGTGCTGCGCTTCAACGCGCCGGTGAACGCCGAGCGCCAGCGCTGGGTCAGCGAGGCGATGGGCCGCCCCGGCATGGCCGCGGGCGACGTGGTGGCGGAGCTGGTGGCGCGGCTTGGCCTGCCGCGGCGGCTGCGCGATCTCGGCGTGCCGGCGGAGCTGCTCGACCGCATCGCGGCGGAGTCCATGCACGACCGCTACATTCCGGCGAACCCCCGACCGATCAGGAGCGCGACGGTGGTCCGCCATCTGCTCGACCTGGCCTGGTAACGAAGTGAGACGACCGAAATGACCAGTGTTCCCGTGCCCGAGGGCCATGTGCCCGACCGCATCCCCCTCGCGCGCATCGTCGGCCCGCGCTCCGTCGCCGTGGTCGGGGCCTCGGAGGACGTCGGCAAGTTCGGCGGGCGGGTGATCCACTACCTCATCAAGCACGGCTTTCCGGGGCGGCTGGTGCCGATCAACCCGAACCGCCCGGCGATCCGCGGGCTGCCGGCCTTCCCGAGCCTCGCCGCCCTGCCGGAGCCGGTGGACGTCGCGATCCTCGCCGTGCCGGTCGCGCATCTGGAGGCGCAGATCACGGAGGCCGCCGCGGCGGGGGTCGGCGCCTGCATCGTCATCACCGCCAAGCTCGCGGAGTCCGGCCCGGAGGGCGCGGCGCTGCAGGAGCGCGTCGTCCGCATCGCCCGCGGCGCCGGGATGCGGCTCGTCGGTCCCAATTGCCTCGGCATCTTCAACCCGGTGGACCGGGCGATGCTCAGCTCCAGCCTCGCGCTGGAGGGGGAGGGATTCGCCCCGGGCGGCATCGGCGTGATCAGCCAGTCGGGCGCGCTGATGGGCACGCTGGTCTCGCTCGCGCATGACCACGGTGCGCGGTTCAGCCGCTGCATCTCGGTCGGCAACCAGGCGGACCTCGAGCTCTGCGACTTCCTCGACTACCTGATTGCCGACGAGGCCACGCGCGTGATCGCGCTCTACATCGAGGGTCTGCGCAGCCCGGAGCGGTTCCGCGCGCAGCTCCGGCAGGCGCGCGCGGCGGGCAAGCCGGTGCTCATCGTCAAGGCCGGGCGAAGCGAGGCGGGCGTGCAGGCCGCGCGCTCGCACACCGCGAGCCTCGCCGGCTCCTACGAGGCCTTCGCGGCGGTCTGCCGCGACGTCGGCGCGGTGCTGCTCGACGACTGGGTGCCGATGGTGCTGGCCGCCGACGCGCTCGACCGCCTGCCGCGCCTCAAGGCGCCGGGGCGCGGCGTGGCGGTGCTGGCGAGCTCGGGCGGCAGCACGGCGATCCTGGTGGACCAGCTTCCGGACGCGGGCCTCCGCCTCGCCACGCTCTCGGAGGCGACGAAGGCGGTGCTGGCGGAATGGCTGCCGCCCACACACCTGCATCTGCCGGTGGATACGGGCAATTTCCGCGAAGGCACCTCGGCGGCCGGAATCAATGCCGTGGTCCGCGCCTTCGCCGCTGATCCGGACATCGGCTCGATCGTGGTGCCGATGACCACCAGCCCGCGCATGGCCGCCAACGCCGCGCTGATGCCGCCGCTGGCGCGCGAGGGTGATATCCCGCTGCTCTACGTGATGGGCGCCGGCGCGGTGGGCGATGAGGCGCGCGCGGCGATGCGCGCCGCCGACTTCCCTTACTACGACCGCGCCTCCGATGCGCTCGCGGTGTTGCGCGCGCTGGAGGCAGAGGCGGAGGGCCGTGCCCGCGCCGGCGTTCCACCGCCCGAGCGTCCCGCCGGTGCCGGGCCGGCCATCCCGGAGGGCCTGCCCGATGAGGGCATGCTGACCGAGGCCGAGGCGAAGCGGCTGCTCGCCGCTTACGGCATCCCGACGACGCGCGAGCGCCTCGCCACCGACGCCGAGGCGGCGGTGCGTGCGGCGGAGGCGATCGGCTACCCTGTGGTGCTGAAGGGCGTCAGCCGTGCCGTGGTGCACAAGAGCGATCTCGGCCTGGTGCGCCTCGGCCTCGCCGACGCCGCCGCGGTGCGCGCCGCCTTCGCCGAGGTCGCCGCGGCGCTGGATCGCGCCGCGCCCGGCGGCATGGAAGGCTGCCTCGTGCAGGAGATGGCGCAGGGTGGTGCCGCCGAGTTGATCCTCGGCGCGCGGCACGATCCGGATTTCGGCCCGATGGTGCTGGTCGGCCTCGGCGGCGTCCTGGTCGAGCTCTTGCGCGACGTGCAGATTGCCCCCGCGCCGGTCTCCCTCGCGGATGCGGAGGCGATGCTGCGCCGCCTGCGGCTCTGGCCCGTGCTCACGGGCGTGCGCGGCCGGCCGCCGGCCGATGTCGCGGCGGCGGCGGAGGCGCTGGTCCGCCTGTCCTGGCTCGCCGCCGATCTCGGGCCACGCCTGGCCGAGCTCGATGTCAATCCGCTGATCCTGCGGGGGGCCGGGCAGGGAAGCATCGCAGTGGACGCCCGTGCCGTGTTAAGAAAATAGGCAATCAAGAACGGACGGATGGGAGGACGTCGCCATGCACAACAACAATCCTGTCACGCGCCGGGGCCTTGCGGCCCTGGCCGGGGGTGGCGCGCTCGCCGCCGCCGGGCTTCGTCCAGGTGCGGCGCACGCGCAGCAGCAGCACGATTGGCCGAACCGGCCCATCACGGTGATCGCGCCCTATCCGCCCGGTGGCACCACCGATCTTTCCGCGCGGCCGGTGGCGCTGAAGCTCACCGAGATCCTCGGCCAGCCGGTCGTGGTGGAGAACCGCGCCGGCGCCGGCGGGAGCATCGGCGCCGCGCTGGTCGCGCGGGCCGCCCCTGACGGCTACACGCTGATGCTGTTCGCGACCGCGATCCTGACCATCAGCCCGCACATCATGAACCTGCCCTACGATCCGGCGACGGCCTTTACGCCGGTATCGATGGTGAGCGTCGCCTATGGCGTGATCGCGGCTCACCCCTCGGTGCCGTTCCGCGATGTCGCCGGGCTGATCGCCTACGCCAAGGCGAATCCGGGCCGGCTCCGCTTCGGCTCGGCGGGGAACGGCACCATCACCCAGCTCTCCGGGGAGCTGTTCGCCGACGCCACCGGCATCCGGATCGAGCACGTGCCCTATCGCGGCTCGGCGCCGTCGCTCACCGACCTGCTGGCGAACCGCGTACAGCTCCTCTTCGACTCTGTCGCGATCCCGGCGATCCGCGAGGGGCGGGCGATCGCGCTGGCGACCAACGCGCCGACGCGCAACCCGCAACTGCCCGACGTGCCGACGATGCGCGAGCTGGGGCTGGAGCATGCCGAGGCGATACCCTGGTTCGGCATCGCTGCGCCCGCCGGCCTGCCGGCGCCGGTCCTGGCGAAACTGACCTCGGGGTTGCAGCAGGCGCTGGCCTCGCCCGACGTCGCGCGGGCGATGGAGCCGATGGGCCTCACCCCGACCTTCGAGGCCGGCGAGGCCTTCGCCGAGCGCGTGCGCCGCGAACGGGAGCGATGGGGCGAGGTGGTGCGCCGGATCGGCGCGCGGGCGCAGTAGCGTCGGGGCAGGGCAGGGGGCTCAGGGCGGCGGCGCGACGGGATCTGGCCGCTGCGTTGCCGCCGGCGGCCGTGCCTGGCCGCACCCCTGGCATCGCCGCGCTGCCGCCCGGCGGCAGGGCCTCCTTCGGCTCAGGGCAGCACCAGATCCACCAGCGCGCAGGTGTTCACGCTCCGGCGCTCCAGCGCCTGGCCGTTCGTGTACACCACCCGCACGTCGTTCACGCACATGCCCGCCGGCAGACGGATGATGAGGGCCTGCCCCGCCGGCAGCACGTTCTGCCCCAGCCGGTCCGGGCCCCAATTCGTGTCCTGCGAGGAGGAGACATAGACCTCGTAGATCGTCACCGGGCTGCGGTTGACCAGCCGGAAGGAGGGATCGGCGCTCACCTGCTGCGGCATGGCCTGCGCCGGCGGTGCGGCCGGGGCGTTGCCCGGCGCCTGCTCCAGCGGATGCGGCTGACGTCCGGGATCGGCGCCGTAGTAGTGCATCATCATCCGCCGTCGCTGGTCGTTCTGCAGGAAGGTGTCGATCAGCGAGGAGTGCGGGTTGTTCCAGATGCGCCCCGTATAGGGGTTGCGCCACTCGCCGCCCTGCTGCGCCGCGGCCGGGCCGGCGAGGGCGATGGCGAGCGTGCCCGCCGCCAGCTGGGCGGCGGGGCGGCGGATGGTCGTGAGGCTCAACATGCCGCTGCGTCCCTTACCGCGCCCACCGCCGATGGCGGGCGCCGTCCGGGAGAGCACTAGCGGAGCTTCGTTTCGCTCCGATGTCGCGCCGCGTTTCGTGCGTGTCGCGCGCGTGGAGGGCTACAGCCCCCCGCCCTTCCGTCCCGCCATCGCCCCGAGCCGCAGCCGCAGCGCGTTCAGCTTGATGAAGCCCTGCGCGTCGAACTGGTCGTAGGCGCCCTGGTCCTCCTCGAAGGTCACGTGCTTCATCGAGTAGAGGCTGTTCGGCGACTGCCGCCCGGTGACGATCACGTTGCCCTTGTAGAGCTTCAGCCGCACCGTGCCCGTCACGCTCTTCTGGCTCTCGTCCACCAGCGCCTGCAGCATCCGCCGCTCCGGCGAGAACCAGAAGCCATAATAGACCAGCTCGGCGTATTTCGGCATCAGGCTGTCCTTGAGGTGCGCGGCCTCGCGGTCCAGCGTGATGCTCTCCATCGCGCGGTGCGCGACGTGCAGGATCGTCCCGCCGGGCGTCTCGTAGCAGCCGCGGGACTTCATGCCGACGAAGCGGTTCTCCACCAGGTCGAGCCGCCCGATGCCGTTGCGCTTGCCGAGCTCGTTCAGCTTCGTCAGCAGCGCGGCCGGTGACAGCCGCTCGCCGTTCACCGCCACCGCGTCGCCGCGCTCGAATTCCACCGTGATCTCCTCCGGCCGATCGGGCGCGTCCTCCGGGCGGATGGTGCGCTGCCAGACGATCTCGTCCGGCTCGATCCAGGGATCCTCGAGGATCTTCCCCTCGGAGGAGGAGTGCAGCAGGTTGGCGTCCACGCTGAACGGCGCCTCGCCGCGCTTGTCCTTGGCGATCGGGATCTGGTGCGCCTCGGCGAACTCCAGCAGCTTCGTGCGCGAGGTCAGGTCCCATTCGCGCCAGGGCGCGATCACCTTCACATCGGGCTTGAGCGCGTAGTAGCTGAGCTCGAAGCGCACCTGGTCGTTGCCCTTGCCGGTCGCGCCATG
>JADGHI010000190.1 GCA_019689515.1 Acetobacteraceae bacterium
CTTCCCGACCGCGCCGAGCACCTCCGCCAGCCCCGGCGTCACCCGCCCCGGATCCGCGACCGGCACGCGACTGTGGATGCGGAGGATCTCGATATGCGGCAGGGCGGCGAGCCTCTCGAGGATCCGCCCGAGCCGCCTTGGCGAGAGCATCAGCGGATCGCCCCCGGTCAGGATCGCCTCACGCACCGCCGGGGTGCGGGCGAACCAGTCGAGCGCGGCTTCCAGCTCCGCCTCGGTCAGCAGCCCGCCCCCGGGGCCGACCACCTCCCGGCGGAAGCAGAAGCGGCAATAGACCGGGCAGGCGAGCAGCGGCTTGAGCAGCGCGCGATCCGGATACCGGTGCACCACGCCCTTCACCGGGCTGTGCGGCTCGTCCGCCGTGGGGTCGGGGACCTCCCAGGGCGCGGTGACCAGTTCCTCCGGGTGCGGGATGAACTGGCGCGCGATCGGGTCGGCCGGGTCGGCGGGGTCCATCAACGCGCGCACCGCTGGGGTGACGGCGATGGAATACCGCTCCGCGACCTGTGCGATGGCGCCCTCGGCCTCCGGCGCGATCAGGCCGGCGCGGACCAGGGCGGCGGCGTCGCGCAGCGTGCGCGCGGACTCCTCGGGGCGGCGCGACGGCGGCTGCGCGGTGGACGTTACGCAGGCGACGGCTGGGCGGAGTGGGGTGCCATCCGGCATGGTGCCGCCGAGTAGCCCCCAGCGCCGCCTGTCGCAATGCAAAAGCCCCATACCCCGCTCCCCGCCTGGCATCCCGAGAGCTTCGCCGCCCGCCTGCCCTTCCTGCGCCGCCGCGCGCGCCTGGTGGCGGACACGCGCGCCTTCTTCACCGCGCGCGGCTACACGGAGGTCGAGACGCCCTGCCTCGTCCCCGTGCCGGGAATGGAGGTCCATCTCCATGCCTTCCGCACCGAGTTCGTGCCGCATCTCGGCGCCGGCGAGCGGCGGACGCTGTGGCTGCGCACCTCGCCGGAGCTGGCGCTCAAGCGGCTGCTGGTGGCGGGCGCCGGGCCGGTGTTCGAGCTCGCCCGCGTCTGGCGCAACGGCGAGGTCAGCCCGCGCCACGCGCCGGAGTTCACCATGCTGGAATGGTACCGCCCCGGCGCGACCATGGAGGCGCTGATGGACGAGACGGAGCATTACGTCCGCACCGTCTGCCCACCCGCCGTCGCGCATGAGGGCGTCGTCACCGACCTCACGCTCCCCTTCGAGCGCATCACCATGGCCGAGGCCTTCGCGCGCTGGTGCGGCGGGCTCGACATCCTCGCGACGGAGGGCGACGCGGCGCGGCTGGGCGAGGCGGCGGCGGCGTGCGTCGGCGTGACGCGGAAACCGGACGAGTCCTGGGAGGATCTGTTCTTCCGCCTGCTGCTCGACCGGGTGGAGCCGCATCTCGGCCGCGGCCGGGCGACCTTCCTGACCCACTGGCCGGCGCCGCAGGCGGCGCTCGCCCGGCGCGATCCCGCCGATCCGCGCGCGGCGCTCCGCTTCGAGCTGTTCGTCGCCGGGCTGGAACTCGCCAATGCCTTCGACGAGCTGACCGACGCCGCCGAGCAGCGCGCGCGCTTCGAGCACGACGTGGCGGAGCGGCTGCGGCTCTACGGTGAGGGCTGGGGCGTGGACGAGGACTTCCTCGCCGCGCTGGAGCACGGCATGCCGGCGGGCAGCGGCATCGCGCTCGGCTTCGACCGACTGGCGATGCTGGCAAGCGGCGCGGCGAGGATCGAGCAGGTGCTCTGGCTGCCACAGGGCTGAACGCGGCCGCGCCTCTCCCTTCCCCGTCCCTTCCCCGGCGGTAATTGACCTGCCGGAACATAACCCGCATCGTTGCAAATCATTCACGCATGCACTGCGGTGCTCGCCGGACCGCGCGCCCGGCCTGCAAGCGCTGTCGCGGCGAGAGGGACTCGTTCATGGACGTACAATTGCGGCCGCCGATGCATGGCTGCCTCATCGCCATCATCTCCCTGATGACGCTGGGCGTGTATCCGCTCCTGCGGCGCTTCCTGGAACGGCACTTCATCCGGCGCATGGACGACACCGGCATCGAGACCCGCGGGGGCAAGCGCATCCCCTGGAGCGAGTTCACCCGCATCCAGCGCGTCGTCGCGAAGGTGCAGGGCGTGCAGATGTCGGATGAGTACCTGCTGCACTCCCCGCGCGGCCGGGTCTCGCTGCCGCTGTGGCGCACCGGGAACGCCAAGGAGGCGGCGGACTACCTGCAACGCCACCTGCCGCCGGGCATCAGGGTCGGTTAGGTGCTGCCGGCCACCACCGGCACCACAAGCACCTGCGCCACTGGAAGCGGCGCTTCCGCCCGCCGCTTTCAGGCTGACGTCATGACCAGGTTGTAAGGGGGACCGATGCCGGACACGACGATGGTATCGCCTTTTCTCCTCCTGGCTGCAGCCGGGGTGTTGCTCGCCGCTGCAGCCTACCTGCTCTGGCGTGGCCGCCGTCCCGGGCGCGACGCCGACAGGGATGCGTTCCGCGTGCTCGGCATCGACGCGTCGTCGGCACTCGAGCGCGCCGCACCGCTGCCGGTCGAGCTCTCCCGGCCGATCGCCGGCGATGCGCATTGGCGGGCCATTCGCGCCCACGCCGGCGACGCCGCATATCAGAGGGCGGTCGAGACGGTGCGCCTCCGCTACCAGGTCGTCGGCAACCCGATGCTGCTCTCGAACACGCTGCGAGAGACGATGGCGCGTTCCGGCCTCAGCTTCCGGGAGGCGATGATCCGCGTGGCGGAGAACGACGGGCTTCGCTGAAGCGACATCCGCGACGCGGTCGACAGGCGGGCGGGGACGGCGCTTCGGGCATGCGCCACCTGGTGCCGGCGGGCCGCAACGCCGCTCGCGTTGGACTGGCCGTAAGGCCAAGCCGCTGAGCGGCGATCGGTCATGACATCGGATTGTCTGCCTATGCTCCAGGGGCCCGTGCGAGGATGGCGCCCCGGACCGGAAGCGGGCCGGCCCGACCCCCGGGGGCGCCATGGCATCTTCCTCGACCTTCACCGCCACTGACGGCGACGCCTATGAGCGCCAGATGGGGCGCTGGAGCCGAAGGCTGGCGGAGCCTTTTCTCGACTTCGCGGGTCCCGTCGGCGAGGGGGAGCGCATCCTCGACCTCGGTTGCGGCACCGGAAGCCTGACCCTCGCGCTGGCCCGTCGGTCCGTCACCGCTCGGGTTTGCGGGCTCGACTTCTCCCCGGCCTATGTCGAGTACGCGCGGCGCCGGGTCGGCGACGATCCGCGCATCGGCTTCCAGGTGGGCGACGCCTGCGCGATGCCCTTCCCGGAGGCCAGCTTCGACCGGGTGCTGTCGCTGCTGGTGCTGCACTTCGTGCCCCGGACGCCGGACGCGGTGGCGGAGATGCGCCGGGTGGCGCGGCCCGGCGCGGTGGTTGCCGCCGCGGTCTGGGATGCTCGCGGCGGCTTCGTCGCAAACCGGGTCTTCTTCGACACCGCGGCGGCGTTCGATCCGCAGGCCGACGCGGCGCGCGCGCGGAACTTCACCCGGCCGATGACACGTCCGGGAGAACTCGCCGCCGCCTGGCGGACAGCCGGCTTCCAGGACGTCCGCGACACGGCGCTGACCGTCCGCATGGATTACGCGGATTTCGAGGACTACTGGCAGCCCCTTCTCGGCCGGCAAGGGCCGGCCGCCGACTACGTGGCCAGCCTCGACGCGGCAGCCCTTGGCCGGCTGCGGGAGCATATCCGCCGTGCCTATCTGGACGGGGAGCCGGACGGCCCCCGCTCTTACGCTGCGACCGCCTGGGCGGTGCGCGGCGTCACGCCGGGCTGATCGCGATACGGCCTGGTCGCAACCGATCCGCCGCGACAACTGCCATACGGACCCCGAATTCACCGCCGCAGCGTCGTGGCACAGGTCATGCGTGCGACACGCATCGGACCGCCGAGCGTTCAGGCCAGCGTGGAGCCCGGCATCGCCGCGGCTTCGTCCACTACCGCGGCCGGTCGCCCGCCAGCGTCACCCGGTGCATTACGCGCCGGTAGCCGTGGTAGTCGTTCAGCGGGTAGTGCTGCGTGCAGCGGTTGTCCCAGAAGGCGATCGAGCCCGGCCGCCAGCGGAAGCGGCAGGTGAACTCGGGCTGCGTCAGGTGGCGGAACAGATATTCGAGGAGCGGCCTGCTCTCCTCCTCCGTCCAGCCGACGAAGCGCGCGGTGTGGCCGACATTGACGAAGAGCGCCTTGCGCCCGGTCTCGGGATGGGTACGCACGACCGGGTGCTCGGCCTCCAGGACTTCCGCCTTGCCGGTGCCGGAATCGCGTACCCGGTCCTCGCGCGTGGCGCTCGCATCGGCCTTGCGCGAGCTGCTCACGCCCTTCAGCCCCTCCAGGGTCTGCCTGAGTCCCGGGGAGAGCGCCTCGTAGGCGGCGTACATGTCGGCGAACATGGTGTCACCGCCGGCGGGGGGCAGCTCGCGCGCGATCAGCATCGTCGCCATCGGCGGGAGTTCCAGATAGGTGGTGTCGGAGTGCCAGACGCCGCCGAAATTGCGCCGGTCGTTCTCCAGCTTCACGACCGGGGTGATCTCGGGAAAGCCCTCCAGGCCCTTGACGAAGGGGTATTCGACGACCTCGCCGAAGCGCTTGGCGAAGCCAAGGAATTCGGCCGGGCCCAGATGCCCTTGGTCGCGGAAGAAGAGGACGCCGTGGGCGAGCCAGAGCCGGCGGATCTCGGCGATCTCCGCCTCGTCCATGTCCGGCGAGAGTCGTACGCCGGTGACCTCGGCGCCCAGCGGCCCGCCAGAGAGGCGCTCGATGCGCCATCGCCCGCCGATGCTGCCCGCCGTCGTGCCATCCGCCATGGCCATGCCCTCCCGATCCTCGTCGTGCTGTCGGTCGGTGCGCATCTTAGTCGGTCGGCGGGAAAGGCACAGGAGGGGGCAGGGCGGCCGGTCGGCCCGCACTCACCCCTCCGTCGCCTCGCGCAGCCGGGCGAGCATCGCCGGGGCCAGTTCGCGCGGCAGCCCGTAGAAGACGAAGACGTAAGGATCGGACGCCTCGAACACCGAAGGGTCGGCCGAAGCCCGCTGCATCCGCGCGCGGTCGAGCGCGGCGACGGGATGCCACGCGCCCTGCAGCTCGAACAGCACCTCGTAGCCGAGCGCGTCGAGATAGGCGGGGACGGCCCAGGTGGCGCCTTCGCGGTGGCGCTCCTCGATCTCGAGGGTGAGCACGGGGCGGCAGCGCAGCAGCGTCTCGCGCGCGCCGCGCAGCACCTCGTACTCGGCGCCCTCGACGTCGATCTTGAGCGCGGTGAGGTCGTCGAGGCCGAGATCGTCGAGGCGCGTGAGCGGCACGCGCACCCGGGCGACGCCGACGCGCCCGCCGGTGTAGCCGGCGTAGTCCTTCGCGGTGGAGGCCCAGGATTCCTGCGGTACGCCGTCGAGGATCGGCAGGGCGAGCGTCGCCTCCCCCGCTCGGTCGCCGAGGGCGACGTTGCGGAGGTGGACATGCGGCGGGACGGCGCCGCCAAAGGCCAGGCGGATGTTCGCTTCGAGCCGCGCGAAGGCGCTCGGCAGCGGCTCGAAGGCGAACACACGGCCGACGCCCGGCAGGTGCGCGAAGGGGAGGGTGAGCAGTCCCTCATGCGCCCCCGAGTCCACCAGCGTGCCGCCCGGGCGGTGGAGCAGGCGATGGAACGTTTCCTCGTCCATCGCCGCGAGGATCGGGCGCGGCGCGCGGCGCGTCCAGTCGCAACCGGCGGAGGCGGGGCATGGCGCATCCGCCCCACCCCCGCCGGGCCTGGAATCAGAGCATGCGCCGCAGCGTGTCGTCCTTGCGGACGAAATGGTGGAACAGTGCCGCGGGGATGTGCGCCAGCAGCAACACACCGAGCACGATCGCCAGGCCGAAATGGATGTTGGAGAGGATGGGCGCGATCGCCTCGTCCTTGCCGATCGGGCTCGGGATCGGGAACAGGCCGTACCATTCGAGCGGGAAGCCCCAGGCGTTGGTCGCCAGGAAGCCGGCGATCGGCATGGTCAGCAGGACGGCGTAGAGCGCGGCGTGGTTCAGATGCGCCACCAGCGCGAGCATGGGCGGCAGGGGCGGCGTGATCGGCGGCGGCGGGTGGCCCGCGCGCCAGAGCAGGCGAACGGCCGTCAGCACCAGGATCAGGATGCCGGTGCTTTCGTGGATGTTGTAGAGGCGGAGCTTGAAGGCCTGGTCCGCGGGCTCGAAGAAGGTGATCCAGATGCCGAGCGTGGCGACCAGCAGGATCAGCAGGACGGTGATCCAGTGCAGGGCGCGCGCGAGGGCGGTGTATCGGGCCGTGCCGGCGGCGCGCCGGGTCGCGGCGAGGGAGGCAGTCCTGGCGGTCTCGGAGAACGGCATGCGCGGGCTCCTCTCCGGTGTCCGTGGACGCCGATGCTAGGCGGAGACGGCGCGCCGGGGCCACCCTTCTGAGGCGAGGCGGGTTAAGGCGGTGCTTCCGGCCGCCCGCGCGGCGGAGGAAGACGCCTGTCCCGCGCCGAGGGAGCGCCCGCGGCCGGGCCCCCTCTTGCGTAAAGAATGATCGCCGAGGCCCCTGGCCGCCCGTACGGGAGGCAGGCAGGATCACGCCATGCTCGCCGCGCATGCCGACTGGAGCGCCGATCCACGCAAGCGATGGGTGAGCCTGGCCCGCCGCCGGTCGCGGCGCGGCGGCGGCTGGCGGGCGGAGGCGCCTCGGCCGGTCGGAGATCCGGCGGCGCTGGTGGAGGCGCTGCTCGCCGAGGGCGTGCCGGTCGCGCTCGGCCTCGACCTGCCGCTCGGGCTGCCGCGGGCCTATGCGGCGCAGCGGGCGGAAGCAGGCTTCCCGGAATTCCTGCGCGGAACGGCGGAGCGGCCGGACTTCTTCACCGTGAACACGACGCTGGAGACGGTCTGCGCCGCGCGCCCCTTCTATCCGGCACGTGGCGTGAAAGGGATGACGCGCGCGGCGCATGCGGCGGCGCTGGGCCTGGGCGGGCCGGAGGGGCTGTCGCGCTGGTGCGACCTCGCCACGGCGGAGCGCCCCGCCGGCGCGCCGGTCTTCTGGACGCTCGGGGCGAACCAGAGCGGGAAGGCGGCAATCGCGGC
>JADGHI010000191.1 GCA_019689515.1 Acetobacteraceae bacterium
GCGCTACCCGCTGGTGCTGATGCTCGAGCCGCTGTTCAAGTGCAACCTGGCCTGCGCCGGCTGCGGCAAGATCGACTATCCGGCCCCGATCCTGAACCGCCGCCTCTCCTATGAGGAGTGCATGGAGGCGGTGGACGAGTGCGGCGCGCCGGTGGTGGCGATCGCCGGCGGCGAGCCGCTGCTGCACAAGGAGATGCCGCGGATCGTGGAGGGCTGCCTGGACCGCGGCAAGGTGGTGATCCTCTGCACCAACGCGCTCCTGCTCGAGAAGCAGCTCGACAAGTTCAGGCCGCATCCGCGCCTGACCCTCGACATCCACCTCGACGGCGACCGCGAGCAGCACGACTGGGCGGTGAGCCAGAAGGGCGTGTACGACCGCGCCGTGAAGGCGTTGAAGGCGGCGCGCGCGAAGGGCTTCCGCGTCGCGATCAACTGCACGCTGTTCAACAACGCCGATCCCGATCGGATGGCGCGCTTCTTCGACGACGTCACCGCGATGGGCGTGGACGCCATCATGGTCTCGCCGGGCTATGCCTATGAGCGCGCGCCGGACCAGGAGCACTTCCTCAGCCGGCGCCGCACCAAGGAACTGTTCCGGGCGATCTTCGCACGCGGCAAGGGGAGGGGGTGGCAGTTCGGCAATTCGCCCCTGTTCCTCGACTTCCTCGCCGGCAACCAGAACTACCGCTGCACGCCCTGGGGCAACCCGACGCGCAACATCTTCGGCTGGCAGCGCCCCTGTTACCTGATCGGCGAGGGCTACGCGAAGAGCTTCCGTGAGCTGATGGAGGAGACCGACTGGGACTCCTACGGCACCGGGAACTACGAGAAGTGCGCCAACTGCATGGTGCACTCGGGCTACGAGGCGACGGCGGTGATGGACGCGGTCCGGCGGCCCTGGAAGCTGGTCATGGCGGCGCTGCGCGGGCCGCGCACCGAGGGGCCGATGGCGCCCGAGATCCCGCTCGAAGGCCAGCGCCCGGCGGAATACGTGTTCTCACGCCATGTGGAGAAGGCGCTCGCCGAGGAGCAGGAGCGGCAGAAGCGCGAGCGGGAGCAGGCGGCCGCGCCCCAGATCGCGGCCGAGTAGCGCGACGGCGCGGGCGAGGGCGGCGAGCGCGGCGCGGCTGCGCGCGGCGACGCGGAGCAGGTCCGCGAGGTCCCCCGGGCGGCGGGCCAGCCCGCGCAGCACGGCCAGCGGATCGGCCCGGCCCTCGGCGGTGAGGCCGGCGAGCGCGGCGGGCGGGATGCGCTCGGCGGCGGTGTCGGCGACGGCACGCAGCGCGGCGAAAGGCAGCCTGTGCGCGGCGGCGAAGGCGGCGGCCGGCTCGGATTCAAGATCCACGGCCAGGCTGCCGCCGGTCGCCGCGCGGAGTGCTCGCTTGGCAGCGGGATCGGCTGCGACGGAGGCAGCGCCGGCGAGCGGGCCAGGGCGTGCGCCGGTGATGGCGGCGAGGGCGGCGGACCAGGTGGCATCGGCGGGGTAGCGCGCTCCCTCGGCACTGCGTAGTTCAGTGGCGATGAGCAGGTCGCCCGGCCGCAGCGCGGGGTCGAGCGCGCCGGCGATGCCGAAGCTGAGGACCGCCGCGGCCGCGGGCCGCCGTTCGCTTCCTCGGGCTTGCGCTTCGAAGGGCCCGGCCGCGTGGCTCGGCCGGTTTGCCGCGTCGCCGGAGCGTCGCTGGCCGTTGGTGTCCGGGTCGCCAGCGGCCGCCCACGCCTCCAGGAGCCGCGCCGCCCGCCGCGGATCGCCGCCCGTACAGACTACCGCCACGCCCTCCGGCAGCAGCGCCGCTTCGCGCCGCATGCCGACGACGACCAATAGCGGCGGCGCGGCGGCGGCGGTCACAGCCCGTGCGGTACCGTGCGCGAATTGCTGCGTTTCAGGGCGCGCAGCCGGGCGAGCGCCCAGACCGGGAAGATCTGCCGGTAGCCGTGGTAGCGAAGATAGAACACGCGCGGGAAGCCGGTGCCGGTATAGGCTTCCTCCGGCCAAGTCCCGTCCGGTTGCTGGGTGCGCAGCAGGAAGGCCATGCCGCGCTCCACCGCCGGGTCGTCCACCGCGCCGGCGGCCATCAGCGCGAGTAGCGCCCAGGCGGTCTGGGAGGCGGTGCTTGGCGAGGCCTGCGGTCGCCCGTCGCGGTGCAGCGCGTAGCTTGCCCCGTCCTCGCCCCAGCCGCCATCGGGGTTCTGCCGCGACTTCAGCCACGCCACCGCGCGCCGCATCGGCGGGGCGTCCGGCGGCAGGCCCGCCGCGTTCAGCGCGGTCACCACCGACCAGGTGCCATAGACGTAGTTCACGCCCCAGCGGCCGAACCAGGACCCGTCCGGCTCCTGCTCGCGCAGCAGCCAGTCGGTCGCCCGCGCGACGACCGGGTCCTCGGGCCCGTTGCCGAGCTTCGCGAGCATGGCGAGGCACCGGCCCGTCACGTCCGCGGTCGGCGGATCGAGCAGGGCGCCATGGTCGGAGAAGGGGATGTTGTTCAGCGCGTGGTGCTCGTTGTCGGCGTCGAAGGCGCCCCAGCCGCCGCTGCGCGACTGCACGCCGCGGATCCATTCCGTGGCGCGGTCGATGGCGGTGTCCACCTCGGCGCCTTGCAGCAGGCCGGTGGAGCGGGCGCGGTCCAGCGCCAGCACCGCGACGGCGGTGTCGTCCACGTCGGGGTAGTGCGGATTGGCGTACTGGAAGGCCCAGCCGCCAGGCCGCACGCCGGGGCGCTGCCAGGCCCAGTCGCCGACCACGTCGAGCACCTGCCGCGGCAGCAGCCAGCGCAGCCCTTCGCGCGCGGCTTTCTCGGCGCGCGGGTCGCCGGTCTCCAGCAGGGCGTGGCAGGCCAGCGCGGTGTCCCAGACCGGCGAGAGGCAGGGCTGGACGTAGATCTCGCCGTCCGCGCGCTCCGTCACCAGCTTCTCGATGGCGGCGCGGGCGGTGCGCGGCCGCGGATCGTCCTCCGGGATGCCGAGGCAGCGATACATCAGCAGCGCGTTGACCATCGCCGGGAAGATGGCACCGAGGCCATCCTCGCCGTTTAGCCGCTCGGTGACGAACTGCTCGGCCAGCGCCTCCGCCCGCCGGCGTGGGCCCGCCGGGAACAGGTGCTGCATCGGCTGGAGCACCCGGTCCAGGGCGCGGAACAGGGTCGCCCAGGGCTCCTTCTCATGCTCCCCGCCCGGCCAGCGGCGCACCTTTTCGGGCGGCTCCAGAAACAGCTCGCGGACGCTCACGCCGCGCGGATTCACAGCCCTCGGGCGGTGTGCCTGCACCACGAGCAGCGGCACCAGCACCGTGCGGGCCCAGTAGGAGATCTTCGCGATGTGGAAGGGGAACCACCGCGGCAGCAGCATGATCTCCGGCGGCATGACCGGCACGGCGCGCCACGGCACCTCACCGAACAGGGCGAGGGCGATGCGGGTGAACACGTTGCAGCGCGCCGCGCCGCCCGCCGCGCGGATCGCCTCGCGGGCGCGGCGCATGTGCGGCGCTTCCGGGTCGTCGCCGATCAGCTTGAGGGCGAAGTAGGCCTTCACGCTGCACGAGACGTCGAGCGCGCCGCCGTGGAACAGCGGCCAGCCACCGTGCTCCGGCGACTGCAGGCGGCGGAGGTAGCGCGCGAACCGGGCCTCGCGCTCCGGCGGATCGGGTTCGCCGAGGAAGTGGCGCAGAAGGACATACTCGGCGGGGATGGTGGCGTCCGCTTCCAATTCGAAGGCCCAGTGCCCATCCGGGCGCTGCTCCGCGAGCAGCGCCGCCGTGCCACGTTCCACCGCCGCGTCCAGCGGGTCACCGCCAATGAGATCTGCCGGCGCGGCGAGCGCCGAAGATGGGAGATTCTGAATCTTCGACATGATGTTGGTTCGGTCCCTGAGGGGCGACCATAGTCCGGGACGCGAGGCCGCCATAGGCCGGGGGAGAGCGAATGCCGCCCTACGGCTCCGATTGCGGCAAGGTGCGACAGCGACGGGCTGGGGTGGACGGCCGGCCGAAGCGGCGCCTGTCGGCCTCAGGCGCCGCCGGCCCGGGAGGGATCGGCCCGCGGGCCTGGCTCGCCCTTCCACATTCCGCCGCGCCCGCGTGCCTCCTGCCAAGCGGAGTCCAGAGTGAAGAGCATGTACGTCGCCGCGATTCCCGGCAGTGCCAGCCCCCAGGCCGGCGAGAGGCCGTAGCGCCGCAGCATCGGGACGAACGCCCCGGCCATGGCGAGCCAGGTCGCCGCGCCGATCGCGCGCGCGGCCGAGTCGCTTCCGACCAGGACGAGCGCCGGCGGCGCGAGGAAGACGAGCGCCAGGGCGAGCAGTATCCCCACCAGCGCCAGCGGGTTGTACCCGAGCTGCGCATAGGCCGTGCGCGCGACCATGCGCCGGATCCCGTCGAGGCCCTGATAGCCGCGCAGGCTGATGACCCGGTCGGTCAGGCCGATCCAGATCGGCCCCTGCGCCTTCATCTGCCGGGCGAGCGAGCAGTCGTCGATGATCTCGCCGCGGATCGGCTCGAGGCCGCCGGCGCGCTCGAAGGCGGCGCGGCGCAGCAGCACGCAGCCGCCCGCGGCGGCGGCGGTGCGGGCGTTCGGTGCATTGGCCCAGCGGAAGGGGTAGAGCATCTGGAAGAAGAACACGAAGGCCGGGATCAGCGCCCGCTCGGCCAGGCTCTCGCAGCGCAGCCGCGCCATCAGCGAGACGAGCACCGCGCCGCTGGTCTCCGCCCGGGCGACGAGGCGGCGGAGGCTGTCCGGGGCGTGGCGGATGTCCGCATCGGTGAAGAGGAGGTAGTCGGCAGGCGCACCGCCGGCGAGGTGGCCGAGGCCCTGCCGGAGCGCCCAGAGCTTCCCGGTCCAGCCGGCGGGGCGCGGCGCACCCCGGACGATCTCCAGCCGCGGATCGCCGCCCGCCACGGCCTGCGCCGCCTCCGCCGTCCCGTCCCGGCTGCGGTCGTCCACCAGCACGATGCGGAACGGCCCCGGGTAGTCCTGCGCCAGCAGCCCCGCGACGGTGGCGCCGATCGTCTCCGCCTCGTCCCGTGCCGGCACGACCACGGCCACCGATGGCCAGCGCGCGGGCTCCGGCAGCGAGGCGGCGTCGCGGTCGTCCACGTCGCAGCGCCAGAAGCCGCCGCGGCCGAGGAGCAGCACCGCCCAGGCGAGCGCCGCGGCGAGTGCGATCGCGAGGCTCAACGCGGCAGCATCCCCGCCTGGCGGAACCAGGCCAGGGCGTCGTCCACGGCCTCGGTCCAGGGGCGGGCGCGGTAGTCCAGCTCCCGCTCGGCCTTGGCGCTGGAGAAGAACATCCGTTGCGCGGCCATGCGCAGGCCGTCGCGCGTCAGCATCGGCTCGCGCCCGGTCAGGCGCGCCCAGCCCTCGGAGGCGGCGGCGAGCGGCCAGAGCGGCCCGCGCGGCAGGCGGATCGGGTCGCGCCGCCCGGTCCGGCGCGCGATGTGGCGCAGCAGGTCGCCGAGCCCGACGTCCTGCCCGCCGAGAATGTAGCGGTCGCCGATCTGCCCGCGCTCCAGCGCCGCGACGCAGCCGGCGGCCACGTCGTCGGCATGGGCCAGGTTGAGGCCGGTATCGACATAGGCTGGCATGCGTCCGCGCGCCGCCTCGAGGATCACTCGTCCGGTCGGGGTCGGCCTCCGGTCGCGCGGCCCGATCGGGGTGGAGGGATTCACGATCACGGCCGGCAGGCCCTGGTCGCGCACCATTGCCTCCACGGCCCGTTCCGCGAGCGTCTTGCTGCGCTTGTAGGGGCCGATCGCCTCCTCCGGCCGGGCGGCGTCGGCCTCGTCGGCAGGCGTGCCGTCGGGGCGGGGCTTCAGCGTGGCGACGCTGCTGACATGCACGACGCGCCGCGCCCCGGCGGCGAGCGCCGCCTCCATCACCGCGCGGGTGCCGCCGACATTGACCCGCTCCATGCGGTCCGGGTCCGGGACCCAGATGCGGTAGTCCGCGGCGCAATGGACCACGGCCGCACAGCCCGTCGCTGCGGCGCGGACCGAATCCGCGTCGAGCAGATCGCCGGGCACGGCCTCCACCGCCAAGCCATCGAGGAGGATGCGCGGCGTTCCGGGCCGGACGAGGGCGCGCACCTCGCGGCCGCTGGCGAGCAGCGCGCGCGCGATGGCCGAACCGAGGAAGCCGGTGGCGCCGGTCAACAGCACTCGATCGGGCATGGTCTCCGCGGGACGGGAAGGGGCCTCTGCCGAACGTGTCGCCGGGAGGCGCCCCGATGTCCAGTCGCGGCGCGGCCGCGCCGTGCTAATTGCCAAAGCATGATTCGCCCCGTTTCCCTCGGCCGTCGCGGTCTTCTCGCCACCGCCGCTGCCACAGCGGCCGCCCTCGTCGCGCCGGCTCCGCTCGATTCCGCCGCGGCCCAGGCCGCCGGCGACCCGGCGGCCGTGGTCGAACGCTTCCACGCCGTGCTGCTCGACGTGATGCGCAGCGCGCGCCAACTCGGCACGCAGGGCCGCGAACAGCGCCTGCGCCCCGCCATGCAGGCGGCCTTCGACCTGCCCGCCATGGCGCGCATTGCCGTCGGTCCGGCCTGGACCCGGATGACGCCCGCGCAGCAGGCCGCGATCATGCAGGCCTTCGCCGACTGGTCTGTCGCCACCTACGCCGCCCGTTTCGACGGCTATTCCGGCGAGACCTTCACCACCCAGGGCGAGACCGAGCTCCGCAATGGCGACCGGCTGGTACGCACCACCCTGAACCGGACCGGGGGCGAGCCGCCGGTGCAGCTCAACTACCTGATGCGCCGGACCGGCGGAGACGGCTGGAAGATCGTGGACCTCTACCTGACCGGCACGATCAGCGAGCTCGCCTCCCGCCGCGCCGAGTTCACTGCGATCCTGCGAGACGGCGGGCCGGAGCGGCTGGTGGCGGAGCTGCGCCGCCGCACCGACGCGCTGCTGCGGGGCTGAGCGCGGCTGCCCTGGGTCGCGCTGCCGGTGGCGGCGGCGGCCATTGGGACTCTCGCCGTCGCCGGTGCGGTCGCGCCCGGGCGGCCCTCGGGCACGGGCGCCGCCGGCTGGGTCGCGCCCGGGTCCTCCAGAGGTTCCGGTTCCGTCGGCGCGGCACTGCCCGGATCCCCCCACAGGCCGAAGC
>JADGHI010000192.1 GCA_019689515.1 Acetobacteraceae bacterium
GCCTGACCGTGATCAGGCGGACGCGGGGCCAGGCATTTCCGAGGCAGCGATTCACGCCCCGGGGTGCCTCCAGCCGGGGCGATCGCGGCCTAAGGCGCGGCGAGGAAGTCGCGCACCAGCCCGATCTGCGCCCCGTCCATCAGCGCCGGCGCGTGGCCGGCCTCCGGGATCTCGGCCAGCCGGACGCCGGGCCTTGCCGCCATCCGCGCCGCCGTCTCCGGCAGCAGGAGGTCGCTCCGCGCACCGCGAACCACCAGCACCGGCACGCCGATCCGCTCCCAGAGCGGCCACAGGTCCAGGTCCGAGGGCTCCACCGCGCGGATCGGCACGGCGATGCCGGGATCGTAGTGCAGCTTCACCGCGGCGCCCCCGCCACCGGCCGCCGCCGGACGGGCGGAGGTCTCGGCCAAGTGGCGCCACTGCGCGTCTGTCAGGGGGCCAAAGGGGGCGTGAACGGCGCGCAGATGCGCCTCCAGCGCGGCGAGGTCGGGGAACTCGACCTCGGTGCCGACATAGTCGCGGATGCGCGCGAGCGCCGCCTTCGGCACGAAGGGCCCGATGTCGTTCAGCACCATGCGCCGGATCGGCTGGCCGGGCGTCGCCGCCACCACCATGCCGCACAGCCCGCCGAGCGAGGTCCCGACCCAGTCCACAGGCCCATCGAGCCGCGCCAGCAGATGCGAGAGCGCGGCGACATAGGCCGGCAGCGCGTAGAGGTTCGGGTCTGGCAGCCAATCGCTCGCCCCGCGCCCCGGCAGGTCGGGGCAGAGCACGCGGCGCCCCTCATTCGCGAGCGCCTGCGCCAGCGCGTCGAAGTCGCGCCCCGTGCGCGTCAGGCCGTGGACGCAGAGGACGGGCGCGCCGTCCGGCGGGCCCCACTCCCACCAGCGCAGCGTAAGGAACGCGCCGCCGCCAGCGCCTCCGGCGCAGAGCCAGCGCAGCTCGCCCCGGCGCGGCGCGGCGGCGGCGGCGTCGGGCGCCATCAGACGACGCCCTGCGCCTTCAGCG
This sequence comes from Acetobacteraceae bacterium, assembly GCA_019689515.1. GTDB lineage: Bacteria > Pseudomonadota > Alphaproteobacteria > Acetobacterales > Acetobacteraceae > Caldovatus. The sequence continues at coordinate 1,009 of JADGHI010000192.1, forward strand.
CCGCCACCTCCGCCTCGCTCATCCCGAGCTTGTCGCGCAGCACCATCTCCGTGTGCTCGCCCAGCACCGGCGGGGGGGTGCGGTAGTCGGGCGGCGTCGCCGAGAGCCGCACCGGGTTGGCGATCACCTTCACAGTCTGCCCGCTCGAGTGCTGCATCTCCACCACGCAGCCGCGCGCCTGCACATGCGGGTCGGCGAAGACGTCCTTCAGCGTGTTGATCGGGCCGCAGCCGATCTTCAGTGCTTCCAGCGCCTCGATCCACTCCTTCGTGGTCTTCGTCTTCATCACCGGCGTCAGCGTGTCGGTGACGAGCTGACGGTTCTCGACGCGCTTCGGGTTGGTGGCGAAGCGCTCGTCGGCCAGCAGGTGCTCCTGGCCGAAGGCCTTGCAGAAGCGCTCGAAGGTCGGATCGTTGCCGATCGCGAGGATGATGTAGCCGTCCTTGGTCGGGAATTCCTGGTAGGGCGCGATGTTCGGGTGCTGGTTCCCGAGCCGCGGCGGGTTCTCCCCGGTCGCCAGGTAGTTCATTCCCTGGTTCGCCAGCCAGGCGACATGCGTGTCCAGCATGCCGATGTCGATGTGCTGCCCCTGCCCCGTCTCGCGTCGGTGGTTCAGCGCGGCGAGGATGCCGATGCATCCGTAGAGTCCCGCGAACAGATCGGCGACCGGGATGCCGACCTTCTGCGGCGTCCCCTCCGGCTCCCCGGTCAGGGACATCACGCCGCCCATCGCCTGGATCAGCGCGTCGTAGCCCGGGCGCGGCGCGTAGGGGCCGGTCTGCCCGAAGCCGGTGATCGAGCAGTAGATCAGCCGCGGGTACTTCTTCGAGAGCTGCTCCCACCCGAGCCCATACTTCGCCAGCGCGCCGACCTTGAAGTTCTCGACCAGGACATCGCAGCTCTCGAGCAGCCGGTGCACGACCGCCTGGCCCTCCGGCTTCGCGATGTCGAGCGTGACCGAGAGCTTGTTGCGGTTGACGCCGAGGAAGTAGGCGCTCTCCTTCGTCTCCGGCCAGAAGGGGGGCGCGAAGCCGCGGGTGTCGTCGCCGGCCTCGGGCCGCTCGATCTTGATCACCTCGGCGCCGAGGTCGCCCAGCATCTGGGTGCAGGTCGGACCGGCCAGCACGCGCGTCAGGTCCAGCACGCGCAGGCCCTTCAGCGGGCCGGTGGGGGTGGGGGTCATCTCCGGTGAACTCCGTGCTTGCCGGCGACCTGTGGCCGGCTGACCGGCCGGGGATGGGTCCCGGCCACGAGGGTTGCGTTACAGGAACGTTCCAACCTAGAGGGAACATCCCGGGATTGATTCGAAGCAGGCCGCACCCGGGCAGGCCTTGGAGGAAACATGCGCCAAGACCACGTGACCCGGTGGCGACACGCGCCGAGGCCGCCGCAGACAGCAGCAGCGACGCGCGCCCCATCGGTCCGCGCCCTCGCGGGCCGGCCTCTCGCGATCCTCGCCGCCGCCGCGCTGCTGGTCTGGCCCGCCTTCATGAACGGCTATCCGATCCTGTTCATCGATACCGTCTCCTATCTGGTCCACACCATCACCGGCCAGGCGCCCTGGGACAAGACCGTGGCGTACGGACCGTTCATCGCGCTGTTCCACCAGGAGAGGACGCTCTGGCTGCCCCTGATCGCGCAGGGGCTCCTCCTCTCGCACCTCCTGTGGCTGACCCAGCGCGTGGCCTGCGGCGAGGTCACCCCGGCCCGGCACTTGGCGCTGGCGGCCGGGCTCGCAGCGCTGACCTCCGCGCCGTGGTTCGCGGCGACGCTGATGCCGGACTTCTTCACGCCGGTCGTCGTGCTGTGCCTGTTCCTGCTCGGCTTCGGCGAAACACGGCTGGGCCGCCTGGAGATCGCCTGGACCGCGCTGCTGGCGGCGGTCGGCATCGCCACGCATCTCTCGCATCTGCCGACCGCCCTGGCGCTGGTCGCGCTGATGCCGCTGCTGCGCCGGAGCTGGCGGCCCCTGCTGCGGGTCGCCCCGCCGGTGGCCGCGGCGACGCTGTTCCTGGTCGGCGCGAACTGGTACGCCTTCGGCCGCGCGACGCTCTCGGCCCACGGGTCGGTCTTCCTGCTGGCGCGCCTGCAGGCGGACGGGCCGGCTACCTGGACGCTGCGGGAGCGCTGCCCGGCATCGGGCGGCTGGTATCTGTGCGGCTTCCTCGACCGCCTGCCGATGGACAGCGACCGCTTCCTGTGGGACCCGGACAGCCCGCCGTCGCGCGACGCCGCCGGCAACCCTCGGCCGTGGGGCTTCGTGACGCTCGCGCCCGAGGCGCGCGAGGTGGTGGCCGCGACCCTGCGCGACCACCCGCTGGCGGTGGCGCGCGCGGCCCTCGGCAACGCGGTCGAGCAGCTCTTCAAGGTCCGCCTCGGCGACACGCTCGAATATCCGCAACTGCGCATCATGCATACGTGGGACATCTGGGACGCCTTCCCTCCGCGCGAGCTGTCCCGCTTCCGGGCCGGGGCGCAGGCGCGGGGCGAGCTCGAACGCCTCGCTGCGCCGGCGGCGGCGCTTCAATTGCCGGTGCTTGTGCTCTCCCTGGTGCTGGCGCTGGCGGGGTGCTGGCGGCTGGCGTGCAACGGAGACACGTCGCGGCTGGGCCTCCTGCTATGCGTGCTGGTCGGCCTGGCGGCCAATGCCTTCACGACGGGGGCGCTGTCCAAGCCGCACCATCGTTATCAGGCGCGGATCGTCTGGCTGCTTCCGCTGGGCGCGGCACTCGCATTCCGGTCGGTGCCGGTGAGGCGGGCAGCGCCATATGGCCGAATGCCCACCCTGTTCGTTCCGCCGCACGCCTCGCAGGAGGTGGCCCTGCGCACGTCCGTGTGACCCGGCCGTTCGCGTCCGGCGGCTGAGAGGGGCCGGTCGGCGCACGGCAGGAATGGCGAGGCAGGCGATGGCTGCCGGGACCATGCCGGCAGTGACGGTCGCGCCGACTGCGGCCGACATCCGAACCTGCCGCCGCAGTCGCACACCGGAACGCCTGGCCAGGACAGGGCGCCGCTCCCGGCGCAGCGCGGCATCGGTCGGCGCCAACGGCCGATGCCTCGATTGATGCGCGGCCCGCCGGGCAGGCCGGGCGGGGCCGCCCCCCCTCAGGCCGCCTTCGCCCGCGCGGGCAAGGGTTCCATGTACCCCGGCTTGCCGGTGGAATCGTAGTAGGCCAGCGCCCCCTCGGCGAAGACGTGGCTGACGATGGATCGGCGGGAACGGTTCGGGTCGAGCCGCGGCGTGCCGGCATGCATCAGGTTCTCGTGCCAGATCAGCACATCGCCGGCCTTCGGGCGGTAGAGCATGGTCTCGAAGCGACCTTCCTCGATCATGCGCCGCCAGACCGGCAGCACCCGGGCGCCGAACTCCGACCAGTCCCCCTCAACCTTCGCGCAGCCGGTCTCGTGCAGCCGCACCCGAGGCAGGCGGTGACTGCCGGTCCAGACCATCAGCTCGCCGGAGTCCGGCTGCACGTCCTCGAGCGCCACCCAGACGCCGCACATGTATCCCGCCGGGAAGGGCGTCAGGTGGATCGTGTCCTGATGCGCGTCCTGCTGGCTGCCGAACACGTAGGTGAGCGTCTGGCAAGGCAGCGGCCGCGCCTGGAAGATCAGCGCAAGCATCCGCATCACGCGCTCATGCAGCCAGAGCTTGCGGATTGCGGCATAATGCTCATGCAGGTGCTCGATCCGCTGGCTCGAACCCCACTGGTAGCCCTGCCACTTCCGCCCAACCGCGTCGTCGATCTCCGCGTTCACGGCGCGCACGAGGTCCGGCTCGATGGCGCCCTGCAACCTCACGTATCCGTCGCGGACGAAGCAGCGCAGCGCCTCGGCCTCGGCTGCGGCGATCCGGCCTTCCGCGGCCCAGGCGGCGATGGTCGCATCGGCGTCCGGCCTGTCGAACCACGGCTGGATGCTCTCGTCGGCGTAGTCGTAGAGCGCCGCATCGCACACGGCGACCGCGAAGGGCGTGCCGCGCGCGCGCAGACTGCGGCGCACCGCCTCGCCCAGCGCGCCGGGATTGGAGAAGGCGAGCTCTCGCTCCGCCCGGGCGACCCGCCGGCCATCAGCGTCGAATGCCTCCACTCCGACCCGATGGCGGCCATCGTCCAGAAGATGCCCATGCAACACGATCAGGCCGGAGCTTTCGGTCGGCGGCAGCGCGACCCGCGATGGCGCCACGCCCTTCGCGGACACGTTCAACCATCCGCCGGGCAGCGGCGCAGGCAGCGTCCATCCAAGCTGCACCAGGCCGGGGCGCGGCGTGCCGGGATCGGGCGCTTCCAGAGCGAGCTCTCTGGCATCCGACGCCAACCGACGCCGCCCCGCCAGCAATCGGCTGATCAACGTCACCGGGGGAACTCCATCCTCGGTTGCATCGGTTGTTATAGGCGCGCCTGCACCATGCGGCAATTTGCCGTTCCGGGGGCGGGCTTGCCGTAGGGCGGAGCGCGGCCCATCCTCCGGCAGACTTCGGGAGGACCCCGCCCCATGCTTGACCGCCCGCACCCGACGCCCGAGGCGCCGACCACTGACCCCTTCGCCCTCGCCAAGGCTCTGTCCGGCGTGCACTTCATCGGCGGCCGCTACGTCCCCGCCCGCTCCGGCAAGACCTTCCCCGTGGTGAACCCCGCCACCGGCCAGGAGGTCGCGCGCGCGGCCGAGGGCGACGCCGCCGATGTGGAGGCCGCCGTCGAGAACGCCGCCGCCGCACAGAAGGAGTGGGCGAAGCTCGCCGCCCGCAAGCGCGGCGCGCTCGTCCACCAGTGCGCCCAGGTGCTCAAGGCCCATGTCGAGGAGCTCGCGCGCCTGATCGCGCTCGAGACCGGCAAGGCGCTGCGCACCGAATCGCGTGTGGAGGCCAACGTCGTCGCCGACATCTTCGAGTTCTACGGTGGCCTCGGCTCCGAGCTGAAGGGCGAGAGCGTGCCCTTCGCCCCCAACGTCCTCTCCGTGACGGTGCGCGAGCCGCTCGGCGTCGTCGGCGCGATCATCCCGTGGAACGTGCCGATGCTGCTGATGGCGCTGAAGGTCGCCCCGGCGCTCGTCGCGGGCAACAGCGTCGTCGTGAAGTCGGCGGAGGAGGCCCCGCTCGCGGTGCTGCGCATCTGCGAGCTGCTGAACCGCGTCCTGCCGCCCGGCGTGTTCAACATGGTCTCCGGCTTCGGCCCGGAATGCGGCGCGCCGCTCGTCGCCCATCCGAAGGTGAAGAAGGTGACCTTCACCGGGTCGGTCGAGACCGGGAAGATCGTCTACAAGACCGCTGCCGAGAAGCTCATCCCCGTCACGCTCGAGCTCGGCGGCAAGTCGCCGATGATCGTCTTCTCCGACTGCAACTTCGAGAAGACGGTCCAGGGCGCGCTCACCTCCATGCGCTTCACCCGCCAGGGGCAGAGCTGCACCGCCGCCTCGCGCATCTATGTCGAGCGCCCGATCTACGACCGCTTCGTCGCGGCCATGAAGGACGCGGTGGACAAGATGGTCATGGGCGACCCGCTCGACGAGAAGACCGACATCGGCACCATCATCTCGCCGGCCCAGTTCGAGAAGGTGAAGGGCTTCATCGAGGAGGGCCAGCGCACCCCCGGCGCCACCGCGCATGTCTGCAGCCGCATGCCGGACGATCCGGCGCTGAAGAAGGGCCTGTTCCTCCAGCCCGTGATCTTCACCGGCCTGCCGAAGGACAGCCGGCTGGTGCGCGAGGAGATCTTCGGCCCCGTCACCGCGATCTTCCCCTTCGACGACGCGGAGAAGGTGCTCGCGGAGGCCAATGATTCCGACTACGGCCTCGCCGCCTCGATCTGGACCAACAACCTGAAGATCGGCCTCGACCTCGCCCACCGGCTCGAGGCCGGGCTGGTGCAGATCAACCAGAACCTCGTCGTGCAGGCGAACCTGTCCTATGGTGGCGTGAAGTCCTCCGGCCTCGGCAAGGAGGCGTCGCTCGAGGCGATGCTCGAACACTTCACGCACAAGAAGACTATAATGGTTCGCATGGACTAGGAAACTCTAAGAGTTCAGTCGTTCCGGAGGGCGCCGTGTCAGGAA
>JADGHI010000193.1 GCA_019689515.1 Acetobacteraceae bacterium
TCGCCCGGCCGGAGCCGGACCTCAACGCCTTGCCTCATGCGCCCAGAATCGCAGCTCCAGGCCAGTATGGGAATCATCAACGGCGATCAAACCACTAGATCGCCGACTGCTCCGTCGTTGAGGGGAATACCCTGGTTGCGGCGGCCATGGCCGCTGTCGCTGCCGCCTTCGCCGTGCGCTTCACGGGCAGCGTGGCGCGCAGCAGACAGCCGAGGCCGTTCAGCAGCCGCGTTTCATGCCGTTCGACATACTGGAAGAGGCGGATGTCGAGAGCGTTCGTCTCCTCGATCAGCCGCTGCGTCTCCTCGTCCAGATGAGGTGTGCCTGGTCGGCCGCGGTTGAGGTACTGGCACGGCAGGTCTACGCCGAAACACTCGTTGAACAGCGCGGCCAGCCGGACGACGGAAGACTGGGTGCACACCGCTGCATATTGCTGCTCCACCGCATAGACCACGTCCGGCCACTTCGGGTCGTTCATGCCGGTGAGCATGCGCGACTGCTCGTTGCGTATCGGACCGGCATCCAACTCCAGCATCTTCCGGATCGCCTCCGGGAAGGGGAGGTGGCCGAAGCGCTCATGCGCCGGGTGCGTCGGCGCGCCGTGGACGAACTTGTAGTAGGAAATGGCGCGGTCGAGCGGCTGGCGGACCAGCGCGAGGCGGATCGGCCGGCGGTCGAACTGGCCTTCGTGGGCGCCGCGGTGGAAGTGCCCGGTCAGCAGCCAGACCGCGCGGCGCTGCTGGGGCTCAAGGTCGGCCGGGCGTGGCACTTCCGCCGAGCGCAGGTCGAGCACGTGCTCCGCGCCGAACAGGCGGGTGAGGTGCCCGACCAGCGTGGTGCCCGCGGTCTTCTCGACATGCGTGTGCACCAGCAGGAAGTGGTCGAAGAAGCGTTCGGCCGCAGGGTTCATCGGGGTGGGCATGGGCTGCCCCTCGGCAGCAGGTGGCGAGTCAGTTGCCATGCGCGGCGTGGGCGGCGGTGGGTTGGGGGCGTTGCTGGCGCGCCGTCGCCGCTGCTATCGGCGCCGTCGCCGTGCCGGCTGCCGCCGCGCCTGCTGCAGGCAGGGTGGCGCTCAGCAGATGGTCGAAACCGCGGAGCAGTCGCGCCTCGTTCTGGGCGACGTACTCGTAGAGCCGGAAGTCCAGGGCATTCGTCTCCTCGACGAGACGCAGGGTCTCGTCGTCGATGTCGATCACGCCGGGCTTGCCGCGGTTGAGGGCCTCCGCCGGAACCTCCACGCCGAAGCGCGCATTGAAGAGCGCGGTCAGGCGATCCACCGATGACTGGGTGCAGACCACGGCGTAGTCCCGCTCCACCGCATACACCACATCGGACCACTTCGGCTCCTTGAGGCCGGTGAGGGTCCGACACTGCTGGTTGCGGATGGGCCCGGCCCCGATCTCGATCATCCTTCGCACCGCCTCGGGCAGGGGCAGGTACGCGTAGCGTTCGCGCTCGGGGTGCCCCTGTCCGTTCCGCACATACTTGTAGAGGGAGATCAGGCGCTCGACAGGCTGGCGGACCAGCGCGAGGCGGATCGGCTTGCGTGCGAAATGGCGCTCATGCGCCCCCCGGTGGAAATGTCCCGTGAGCAGCCAGACGCGCTGGCGCCGCTCGGGCGGCAGTTGGGCCGGGCGCGGCACCTCCGCCGAGCGGAGGTCGAGCACGTGCTCCGCACCGAACAGGCGGGTGAGGTGCCCGACCAGCGTGGTGCCCGCGGTCTTCTCGACATGCGTGTGCACCAGCAGGAAGCGCGCGAAGAAGCGGGCGGCTGCAGGGTTCATCGGGGCGGATGCTTCGATCATGCGAGGCGGTGCTGTTGCCGGGGAGGCTGTGTGCCGCCGATCGCGGTGTCGCTGGTAGCGACCGCTGCCACCGGGTCGATCGCGCGGAGCATCGCCTCGAGGAAGACATCGAAACGCTCGAGCAGCCTGTTCTCGTGGCGCAGGACGTAGTTGTAGAGCCGCTGGTCGAGCGCGTTGGTCTCGCGCAGCCGTGCCGCGGTGACGGGGGCCACCTCGAACGGTTCGCGCCTGTCGCGGTTCGTGTGTTGCGCCCCGGCGGGCAGGCCGAAGCGCGCGCCGATCATCGCGCACAGACGGTCCACACTCGCCTGGGAGCAGACCACTGCGTAGTCGCGCTCGACGGCGTAGGCCAGGCCGAGCCAATTGGGCCCCTCCTTGCCGCCGATTTGCCGGCTCTGCTGGTTGTGCACCGGTCCGAAGCGGGCCTCGATCATCGCGCCCACGGCCTCGTCGAACGGAAGCCGGGCGAAGCGGCTATCATCCGGGTGGTCCGGCGCGTCCAGCAGATCGTTGTAGAAGGACACCATGCGCGCGACGGGATCGCCTACCAGCGCGATGCGCAGGTGCCGCCGAGCGAAATGCCGCTCCAGGCTGTGTGCTGGGAAATGGCCGGAAAGAGCGTAGATCTCGCTCCGCGCGGCGTCGTCCATGGCGGCCGGATCCGCCTGGCTGGCGCCGTCCGGCGGAACCTCAAGCACGCGTGCCGCGCCGAACGCCGTCTTGAGGTACGACGCCAGTGCCGAGCCGCCGGTGCTCTCGATGTGGGTGTGCACGAACAGGTGTTCCGCGAAGAACGCAGCGACCCCGGCACTCATGATCTGTTCCTGTCACACCCGCCGCGGGCGCGGTGCGGTCCGAATGGGCGTTGATAGGTTTCCCTACAGGCTGAAAGTCTGCCGATCAAGGCGACCGTTGCGCGTGTCGCCGTCCGTTGCTGCACGTGGATGAGCGCGGAGCCACGACGCCTCGGCCAGCCGGATGCCCGGACGGCGGACCCGGCTCGGCGTGCGCGAGCGGGCGTCGCGCGCGCAGGGCCGGGCATCGCCCGCGGCCGTCCCGCTCACCCGGCGTCGCCCCCCGGATCGGGGGGCGTGCCGGTCCCGGTTCCGGGGGGTGCCCGCCCGGCGAGTGCCTCCCGGCGCGCCTCGCGGTCGCGGCGGAGCGCGCCGCGCAGCGCGACCATGCTGGAGAGCAGGGGGGGCAGCAACGCGTTGCGCCGCTCCGGCGCCGCGGCGAGGGCGCGCGCCGCGGCCACGGCCGCGAGGGCGCCGACGGAGGCGAGCGCGGCGGCAATCTCCTCCGCCGCCTCCCGTACCGCGGAAGCGGGCCAGGAGCCGCCGGCGGCGCGCATCGCCAAGGCCCGCTCTCCCGCGGCGCGCATCGCCGCGGTGTCGGACGCCTCCAGGGCCTCCGGCGTGAGGCGCGCGGCCAGGGCGTCGCGCAGGTCGGCGTTGAGCGGCCCGGGGCCCCACCGCGCCTGCACCGCGCGGCGCAAGGCTTCCAGCAAAGCCTCGGCCGTGGGCACGAGTTCGGGCAGGGTGTGGTCGAAGCCGGCGGCGGCGATGTCGCGGCGCTGCCGGTCGGTCGTCGTCGGGGCCAGGCCGAGCAGCGCGATCCGCCCGAGCGGCGGCGGCATCCCGCGCAGCGTCCGCGCCAGGGACAGCACTGGCGCTGCGGGCGGGCGGAAGGCGGCGGCCACCGCGTCGTACGGCACGAGGTGAAGCTGGTCGAGCGCCGCTGCCGGCGAACCCCGCGCGTCGGCCCGGTGCCCCCCGCCGCGCAGTGCCACGGTCAGCCGCTCGCGGATGTCCGGCTGCTCCGCCAGGACGAGCACGGCGAGCGGCCCATCCGGCCCGTCACGCGGCCCCGCGTGCAGCAGGACCGCGGCGGAGGCGATCCGGGGAAGCGGGCGTGCCGCCATGGGGGCGTGTGCTCCGTCCGTCCGGTGCGCGGGGGCCTGCCGCGGCTCTCCTCAGGCCGCCTCGGCGCGGATCGCGTCGCCCAGCGTGCCGATGATCCGGTCCACGTGGTGGCGCTCGACGATCAGCGGCGGGGAGAGGGCGACGATGTCGCCGGTGACGCGCACCAGCACGCCCGAGTCGAAGCAGCGGCGGAACACGTCCATCGCGCGCGCGCCGGGCTTGCCGGGGCGCGGCGCCAGCTCGATGCCGCCGATCAGGCCGATGTCGCGCGTGTCGATCACGTTCGGCAGGTCCTTCAGGCTGTGCACCGCATCCTGCCAGTAGGGCTCCATGGCGCGGGCGCGGCCGGGCAGGTCCTCGCGCCGGTGCAGCTCGAGCGTCGCGATCGCCGCCGCCGCGGCGAGCGGATGGCCGGAATAGGTGTAGCCGTGGAACAGCTCGATCCCGCCCGGGGCGCCGTTCACCACCGCGTCGTAGATCTCGCCCTTCACCGCGACCGCGCCCATCGGCACCGCGGCGTTGGTCAGGCCCTTGGCCATGGTGATGATGTCCGGCGTCACGCCCAGCCGCTCGGAGCCGAAATTGGCGCCGAGGCGGCCGAAGCCGGTGATCACCTCGTCGAAGATCAGCAGGATGCCGTACTTGTCGCAGATCGCGCGCAGGCGCTCGAGATAGCCCTTGGGCGGCACCAGCACGCCGGTCGAGCCCGCGACCGGCTCCACGATCACCGCCGCGATCGTCTCCGCGCCGTGCAGCGCGACCAGCGCCTCCAGCGCGTCCGCGAGTTCCGCCCCGTGCTCCGGCTGGCCGCGGGAGAAGGCGTTCTTCTGCGGCAGGTGTGTGTGCGGCAGGTGGTCCACATAGGGCAGCAGGGCGCCGAACTGCTTGCGGTTCGGCCCGATGCCGCCGACCGACATGCCGCCGAAGCCGACGCCGTGATAGCCGCGCTCCCGTCCGATCAGCCGCACGCGAGAGCTCTCGCCGCGTGCCTTGTGGTAGGCGAGCGCGATCTTGAGCGCGGTGTCGGCGCTCTCGCTGCCGGAGTTGGTGAAGAAGACGCGGTCGAGCCCCGGCGGCGTCATCTCCGCGACGCGCGCGGCGGCCTCGAAGACGATGGGGTGGCCGAGCTGGAAGGTCGGCGCGAAGTCCATCACCGCCGCCTGCTTCTGGATCGCCTCGACGATCTCGCGCCGTCCGTGGCCGGCGTTGCAGCACCAGAGGCCGGCGGTCCCGTCGAGAACCTCGCGCCCCTCGGGCGTGTAGTAGGACATGCCCTCGGCGCGTGCGAGCAGGCGCGGATGGGCCTTGAAGTAGCGATTGTCCGTGAAGGGCATCCAGAACGCGTCGAGGTTGTTCGGACGCGGGACGGGAGCGATCTCGTTCATGTGGGCAGCCCTTCGACGGTCGGTCGGGCGAAAGGAAGCGCAGCGCGGCGCCCGCGGCAAGCGTCCGTCCCCGGCGGGCAGGCGGGCGTGCGTTCGCTCCGATTTCGGCCGCCGGGCCGGGCCGGGCAGGGCCGGGCGCCGCGTCGCATGCAATGCTGCGGCGCACCGGAAGCGGGTGGCGGGAGGAACCCCCGAAGGTGCATGGTCCTTCTCGTCGAGGGGAGGACCCCGGGAGGACAGGAGGATGAACGCCGTCGCGACCCCCATCCACAATCCAATCCTGCGCTACTGGCACGGCCAGGGGCAACTCGCGCCGCTCTACTGGGGCTGGGGCGTGGCGGGCAGCATCCTGCTCGCGGTCCTGGTCGCCGGGCCGCCGCTGGCGGGCCTCGCCGGGCTTCCCTGGGCGCTCGGCGGGGTCGCGGTCGGGGCGCTCTACACGCTCTGGATCCTGGTCTCGATCTGGCGCTGCGCCGGGAACATCGAGTCGCCCGCGCCGCTCGGCGTCCCGCGCGAGGCGTGGAGCATGCTGGCGCGCTGGCTCACCGTCGCCTGGGCGATCAACGCCGGGGGCATGTCGGTGATGCTCCTGCAGGACCTGATGTATCCAGCCCTCGGGCGCTGAGGCGCGGCACCGCCCGCACCTCCTTTCAGCGCCGTCCTCCCGGCCCGCGTTTCGCCGCGGGCGCCGCGCCCGCCGCTCCCTGCGGAGGCCCCGGCAGCCACACGCGGAAGGTCGCTCCTTCCCCCTCTCCGCTCTCGATCAACAACCGTCCACGGTGGCGATTGACGACGTGCTTGACGAGGGCGAGGCCGAGCCCCGTTCCGCCGGCGGCGCGCGAACGGCCGCGGTCCACGCGGTAGAACCGCTCGGTCAGGCGCGGGATGTGCTCGCGCGGGATGCCCGGCCCGTCATCGGACACGGCGAACAGGACGCCCGGGCGCGCCCTGGGCGGCCCCGCCGCGCTCGCCGCACCTGCCGCCTCCGCTGCCGGCGCGACGGAGAGCCGCACCGTGCCGCCCCCATAGCGCACCGCGTTGTCGAGCAGGTTGCGCACCACCTGGGCGAGCTGTCCGGCATCCGCCGGCTCCGCCACCGCTACCCCGTCCGGCGCCAGGTCGAGGGCGAGCGTCGCACCCCGCGCGGCGAAGACCGGCGCCATCGCCTCTGCCTCGGCGCGCGCCAGCGCGGCGAGATCCACGCGGCCCGTCGGCGGCATGTGCTCGGTCAGCTCGATGCGGGTCAGGCCGAGCAGGTCGTCGATCAGCCGGCGCATGCGGTCCGCCTGCTCGGCCATGATGCCGAGGAAGCGGGCGCGCGCCTCGGGATCGTCCTCGGCGGGGCCGCGCAGGGTCTCGATGAAGCCGATCAGCGAGGCGAGCGGCGTGCGCAGCTCGTGCGAGGCGTTGGCGACGAAGTCGGCGCGCATGCGCTCGACCGCGCGCTCGCGCGTGCGGTCGGAGAGCACGACCAGCAGCCGTCTGCCGTCGGCAAGCGGCGGATCCAGCGGGATCACGGTGGCTGCGAGCTCGCGTGCGACCGGCACGGGCAGGGTGAGGTCCGCGGTCTGCGCCTGCCCGGTCGCGGCCGCGCGGTCCACCGCCTCGGCCAGGGCGGGATGGCGCAGCAGTGCCGCGGCGTCGCCGGACGTGTCGGTGGCGGTGATGCCGAACAGGGCACGCGCCGCGGCGTTGGCGCGCAGCGGCGCGAGGTGGTCGGTGCCGAGCACCAGCAGCGGATCGGGCAGCGCCTCCAGGATCGTGGCGTCGGCGCGGCGCAGCGCGTCGAGCTGGGCGCCGCGCTCCTCGAGGCGCCGGGTGAGGCGGGCGATGCCCTCGGCCACCTCGCGCGCGGTCGGCAGCAGCGGCGTCGTGACCTCGATCGCGAGGGCCGGAGGCGGGCGGGAGCCGGCGACGGTGCCCTCTTGCGC
>JADGHI010000194.1 GCA_019689515.1 Acetobacteraceae bacterium
CCCCCCCGGGCGGCGGTGGGCCCCTCGGAGTGCGGGGGCCTGGGGGAGGGGGGCGCCGACGACACCGCCGCGATCCAGGCCTGCTTCGACCGGGCCGGGGCGGACGGGAAGCTGGCGCTCATCCCGCCCGGCACCTGGAACGTCTCCGGCACGGTCACCCTGCCCGGCGGCGCCCGTGGCCTGACCATGCAGGGCACCCTCCGCTACACCGGCATCGCGCCCACCTCCGTGCTCGTGCTCGGCGACGGCGGCACAGTCCGCAATGGCGAGAAGCTCTACACCGGGTTGAACGTCATCCGGGCGGTGCAGTCGGATTGGTCCTCCGAGGCCGACATCGGCATCACCGTGCGCAACGTCGACGCCAGCCAGGTCGAGCTCCGCCGCGTTGAGGGCTTCACCATCGGCCTGCGCACGCTGGGCGACGGGCGCGGCGTGGAAGACAGCACCTTCACCCTCGGGCGGATCGTCAACTGCCGCATCGGCCTCGACGTCTGGTGCGCGACAGCCACCGCCTGGAACACCTCCATCCGCTACTACGGCGGGCACTTCGCCTGCGCGACCGGCGTGAACGCGGCGCTCGACCGCTTCGGGGTGCGGTTCGGCCACGCGCCCGGCGCCTACTCCAACCACAATCGCCACGTCTTCGACGCGCCGAACTTCGAACTCCGCCAGGCCGGCAGCAACGTGGCGATCCCGTTCCTGAACGAGACGAACGGCTCGGCGGTCATCGCGCGCAACATGCGCATGGAGGCCTGCTCGCCGGCCGCGGCACGCCACACCGCCGGCGCACAGGACTGCGAATACGACGTCGCCTGGACCAACACCTACCTGGTCGGGATCGACTACGCGCCCACTGCCACCCGCTGCGGCAACGCGGTGATCAGCCGCCACCGCGCGCCCGCATCTAGGTTCACCCGGTTCCTGGCCGGTGTGCCGAACCTGCGGGCCGTGGCGTTCCGCCACTCGGCCACGGAGGTCGGGGTGGAGGGGCTGGTCGCCATCGCCACCTCGACCACCACCGCGACCGCGATGCCGGACTTCTGCTTCAACGGACTGACCGGCATCACTCCGACCGACCGCGCCGTGACCCTCGACGCCGACCGCGGCCTCGGCTGGGTGCTCGACACCACCCAGGCGAAGGAGTTCGCCGTGGCGCACTGGCTCACGGCCGGCGCGGCCGGCGGGCGGCTGTTCGTGCGCCCCTTCGACGCGGCCGGGAACATCCGCGCGGACGTCGCGGGCGACGTGCTGGCCTCGCTCACCACGATGCTGTGGAACGGCCCGGCCAAGGGCTGGAGCGCCGGCGCGCCGATGGACGACGCCAACCTCAACCGCCGGCAGACGATCCGGGTCGGGCCAGGGGTGGCCTACGCGCAGGTCGGCGTGGTCGGCTTCGACGGGCCGATCGACCTGCAGGCGCTGCGGCTCTACGGCCTGCCCGAGACTGCGCCGGCTGTGCTGAATGGCACGCCGCTGCTGTCGGGGGCGCTCTCCGGCTCGGGCCGGCGCGAGTTCGCGGCGGAGGTGTCATGGGACCTTCCGAGCCTCGCCGCGGGGGCGACGGCGCTGCTCGACGTGACCGTCACCGGGGCGCGGGTCGGCGACCTGGCGCAGGCCTCGCTCGCCACCAGCAGCCGGTTCTTCGAGCTGGACGCGACCGCTTGGAGCAACAACACCGTCCGCGTGCTCGCGCGCAACGTGTCGAACACCACCATCGACCTCAGCGCGGCGACGCTCTCCGTTCAGGTGACGAAGCGGCGGTATGTCTGAGTGAATGGCTGGTTCGCGGGAGCGCACCAGCCATCCGGGCCTCATTGGAGCTCGGTAGATCGAAGCCTTAGGGAATTCCCGACGACGCTCACTGACGAAAGAGCCATTGCCGCAGCAGCAATGAGTGGCGAGAGGAGAATGCCGAAGAAGGGATAGAGCACGCCAGCCGCGACCGGCACGCCCGCGGCGTTGTAAGCGAAGGCGAAGAACAGGTTCTCGCGTATGTTGCGCATTACCGCCCGCGAGAGCCGCCGGGCGCGGACGATGCCGGTCAGGTCGCCGCGAAGCAGCGTGACGCCGGCGCTCTCGATAGCGACGTCGGTGCCTGTGCCCATCGCGATCCCGACCTCGGCAGCAGCGAGCGCGGGCGCATCGTTGACACCGTCACCAGCCATCGCCACGCGCCGCCCTTCCGCCTTCAGGCGTTCGACGATGCGCTGCTTATCCTCGGGCAGGACCTCCGCCTCCACCTCAGTGATGCCAAGGCGGCGGGCGACGGCCTCGGCAGTGGTGCGGTTGTCGCCGGTGAGCATGACGACGCGGACGCCCTCGGCCTTCAGCCCGGCGAGTGCTGCGGGCGTCGTTTCCTTCACGGGATCGGCAACCGCAATGAGGCCGGCGGGGGCACCATCTACCGCGACGAAGAAGACGGTCGCGCCCTCGGCCCGCAGCCGCTCCGCCTGGCCGGTGAGGGCACTGGGGTCGACGCCGACGTCAGCCATGAGGCGGGTGTTGCCGATCGCGACCCGCCGGCCTTCGACCGTTCCGGTGACCCCTCGCCCGGCTGGGGCGTCGAATCCTTCGACCGGCGGGACGGCGAGACCGCGGGTCGAGGCGGCCCGGACGACGGCTTCTGCGAGCGGGTGCTGGCTCGGCCGCTCCAAGCCTGCTGCGAGGCGGAGGAGGTCGGCTTCCGCCATGCCGGCGGCCGGCACGACCGCGACCACCTCGGGACGGCCCTGGGTCAGGGTGCCGGTCTTGTCAACGACGAGGGTGTCGATCCGTTCGAGGCGCTCCAGCGCCTCGGCGTTCTTGATCAGCACCCCGGCCTGAGCCCCGCGGCCGACGCCCACCATGATCGACATCGGCGTGGCCAGCCCGAGCGCGCAGGGGCAGGCGATGATGAGCACCGTCACGGCGGCGATCAGCCCGAAGGCGAGGCGCGGCTCCGGCCCCCAGACCGCCCAGGCGATGAAGGCGAGGACCGCGATGACGATGACTAGCGGCACGAACCAGCCCGAGACCTGGTCCGCCAGGCGCTGGATCGGCGCGCGCGAGCGCTGGGCGCCGGCCACCATCCGGACGATCTGCGCGAGCACGGTGTCCTGCCCGACGCGGTCGGCGCGCATGACGAAGCTACCCTGCCCATTCAGAGTACCCCCGACCACCCGGGCCCCGGGCGCCTTCTTCACGGGGACTGGCTCACCCGTGACCATGCTCTCGTCGACGTTGGAGGTGCCCTCCAGCACCTCGCCATCCAGGGGAACCTTGTCGCCGGGGCGGACGCGCAGTCGGTCACCAACATGGACGTGGGCAAGCGCGACCTCCTCCTCGTTGCCGTCCTGGCCGATGCGCCGCGCTGCGGGCGGTGCAAGGTCGAGCAGCGCGCGGATCGCGCCGCCGGTCTGCTCGCGGGCGCGGAGTTCCAGCACCTGCCCGAGCAGCACCAGCAAGACGATGACGGCGGCGGCCTCGAAGTAGACCGCGACCGACCCGTCCTCGGCGCGGAAGGCAGCCGGGAAGATGCCAGGCGCGGCGGTCGCGACGACGCTGAAGGCCCAGGCGACGCCGGTGCCGAGCGCGATCAGGGTGAACATGTTGAGCGAGCGGTTCCGGATGCTCGCCCACCCCCGCTCGAAGAACGGCCAGCCTGCCCAGAGCACGACGGGGCTGGCGAGCGCGAGCTGGATCCAATTGCCGACGCGTGGTCCGCCGACCAGGTGCATCATCCCGGTGAGGTGCCCGCCCATCTCGAGGAGGAAGACGGGGACCGTCAGTGCGAGCCCGATCCAGAAGCGGCGGGTGAAGTCGACGAGCTCGGGGTTCGGCCCGGCCTCCGCCGTCGGCATCTCCGGCTCGAGCGCCATGCCGCAGATCGGGCAGCTACCCGGCCCGGGCTGACGGATCTGCGGGTGCATTGGACAGGTGTAGATCGTGCCGGGTGGCACTGGCTCAGCGCGGAGCGCCGGCTTCGGATGGATGTACTTCGCCGGGTCGGCGACGAACTTCGTGCGGCAGCCAGACGAGCAGAAGTGGTAGGTGGCGCCGGTATGCTCGGCGTGGTGGGGCGTCTTCGCCGGGTCGACGGTCATCCCACAAACCGGATCTTTCACCGTTGCAGCGGCTCCGAGCACGCCGTCGTTCCTGCCCTCGCCGTGGTGGTGATGACCATGATTTTGGTGACTCTCACCACCATGCCGGGGACGGGCATGCTCATGATGTTCATGGGCGTGGTGCCCATGAGCGGCATGCTGCTGCTGATGCTTATCGCGCTCGTTCATGTGAGCCTTCCGAGGGGGGTGCGGACGGTCAGTGATGGTGGCCCTCATGCCGCGCCGGGGGACGGCGTAGGCTTCCCGGCCAAGACGGTGCGGTTCAGGCCGCGGCTGCGTCCCAGCCGTCAGCACGCAGCGCGGCCACGAGCGCGGCGACATCAGCGGTGACGACCTGGACCTCGCGGCAGTCGAGGTCGACCTTTGCGGAGGCGCCGGGCGCGGCCTCCTGCAGGGTCGCCAGGACGCCCTTGGCGCAGCCACCGCAGGTCATGTTCGGGATCGAGATCTTCACCATGGTGACCGGCCTCCTCTACCGGCACCGAGCGATGTGGGGATTCCCATAATGGGAGGATCAAGGGGGCTCTTTCATCAGCGCGACGCCAGCATGCGAACCTTCTCCAGCGCCACCTCGCGGCTTTCCTTGCTGTCGAGCGTTCCCGCAAAGCGACCCGCCGCGTCGAGCAAGAACACGCTCGCTGAGTGGTCCATCGTGTAGCCGCCGCCCTCGGTCGGCACTCGGCGATAGTAGACCCGGAACGAGCGAGCCGCCTGCGCCACCTGTGCTTCGGTGCCGGACAGGCCCACGATGCGCGGATCGAAGGCCTCAAGGTAGCCGGCCAGCGCATCCGGTGTATCGCGCTCCCAATCCACGCTGACGAACAGCCAGTGAATCCGCTCCGCCTCGGGGCCGAGCGCCTCGATCAGGGCGGTCATGTCGCCCAGCGTCGTCGGGCAGACGTCGGGACAGTGGGTGAAACCGAAGAACACGGCGGCAGGGCGGCCGGCGAAGTCCCGCTCGGTCACGGCCCGGCCGCGATGGTCCGTCAGGCTGAAGGGGCCGCCGATTGGCAGGCTCGCCGGCTCCGTCGCGACGCCGCGCTCGCTGAGCGGGCCGTCCGTGACGAGCCAGCCGGCCGAGACGGCGAGCGTGAGGAAGCCGAGGAGGGCGATTGCGCCCCAGGCGACGCCGCGAATCCAGCGCAGCATTGTCAGTGCCCTGCATGGCTAGGTTGGCGGGCGCCAGCGGCCTCGACAGTGAGCTCGACGCGCACCTCGCCCGCACGTTCGAAGCGCAGCGTCAGCGGAACGCGCTCGCCCCGTGCGAGCGCCCGCGTCGGGCCGACGAGCATGAGGTGCACCCCACCCGGACCGAGCGTCGCCGTCTCGCCCGGCGGAATGAGGATCCCGTCGGGCAGCGGCCGCATGCGCATGACGCCGTCATCCATCCGCTGCTCGTGGATCTCGACCGAACGCGCGGCCGGCGTCTCTGCTCCGACCAGGCGGTCCGCGACGGTGCCGTGGTTGCGCAGCGTCATGTAGCCGGCCGCCGTCGGCGCGGTGGCGCCGACCGCACGGGTCCAGACCTGGGAGGCGGTCACGCCGCCCGGCGCGTGCCCGTCGTGCGCATGGGCAGCGAGCGGCATGACTGCCGCGAGGAGGGCGAGGCGGAGCAGGTTCCGTCGCATGGTGGTGTCCTTCTTGTCTTGTCGAGTTTCTCGTGGGGCACGCCCGCCGGCGCGTGGGTGTTCGGCGCCGTCGTCACCCCAGCTGCGCCAGCCACGGGAAGACCTCCAGGATCCAGATGGCGATGCGGCTCGTCTCCCCCGGCCGCGACGGCGAGCCCGAAGGCCACCATCGCCGCGCCCGCGCCGTCGCCGCGGGCAGGTAGAAGGCGGCCAGCAGGAAGGGCGCGCCGAGGCCGAGCGCATAGGCCACGAGCAACCCCGTGCCGGCGCCGGGCGTGAGCGCGGCCGCAGCCAGCACGCCCGCCAGCACCGGGCCGATGCAGGGCGTCCAACCGAAAGCCGAAGGCGGCGCCGATCAGCACCGCCGAAACAGGCCCGCCGCCCTAGGCCAGCGGGCGGAAGCGCAGGTCGCGCATCAGCGGCGCCGCCCGCAGCAGCCCCATCTGCACGAGCCCCATCGCCGCGATCAGCAGGCCGGCGACGATGGTCAACTCGTAGGACCATCGGCGCAGCAGGCCGCCGAGCGCCGTGGCGCCAAGCCCGAGCAGCACGAAGACCATGCCGAAGCCGAGCACGAAGAAGGCCGAGAGGCGGAGCGCCCGCCAGCGCTCCGCGCGCGCGGTGGCGAGGTCCGTCCCCGCCACCCAGGCGACATAGCCCGGCACCAGCAGCAGCACGCAGGGCGACAGGAATGAGACCAGCCCCCCGCCGAAGGCGAGGAGCAGCCCGAAAAGGGAGAGCTCGAGGGTCACCCGATCCTCCGCCGCCCCAAGCTGCTGCTTCGCATGTGCGCTACATCATCCCCATCATGAGGCCGTCCGCGATCCGCTTCTGCCGATCGTCCAGTGCGGCGTAGAGCGGGCCTGCAGCCGCCCGTATCTGGCGCAGCGCCTCGAGGTGCGAGGTCATCATCCGCTCGTGCAGTTCGAGCCGCTGCGGCAATGGCGTGGCCTGAGGCCCGCCCTGCATCATCGGCATCATCTGTCCGTGCATCTCGGCCATCGTGCGCGCATTCGCGCGGAGCGCCTCGGCGAAGGCGTCCCACTGCTGGGTTTGCTCCTGGGTGATGCCGAGCTCGGCCCGGAGGAAGGCGATGCGGCCCTCGACGTGCTGGCCCATCATGCCGGACCCCATCATCATGCCCATCATCGGCCCCATGCCGCCGCGCATCATGGGCATCATGCGGTCCCCGCCCATCATGCCCCAGCCCATGCCCTGGCCCATCATGCCCTGACCCATCATGCCCTGCCCCCTCGGGCCGGGGCTCTGCTGCTGGGCGGGCTG
>JADGHI010000195.1 GCA_019689515.1 Acetobacteraceae bacterium
CGAGGAGCCACAGCGCGTCCACGTCCCCCGACAGCATCGCCGCGAGGTCCTTGCCCCCCTCCCCCGGCACAAAGCCCAGGTCGAGCGCGCCGACCTGGCCCCCGAACAGGTGCAGCAGGTTGAAGCCGTGCCAGTCCGGCTTGAGCATCCCCGTCTCGGCCGCGAGCCGCCACGCGGCCGCCAACACCGCCGCGCCATCGGCGCGTGCAACAGCACCGCGGCCGAGGATAAGCATCGGCCGCTCCGCCTTGCGCAGCGTCTCGGCGAAGGGATGCGAGCCATCGAGCAGCGCGCGCAGCGTGGCCGGCCCCTCACCCAGGTGCTCCGCCGGATAGGTGAGGTTCACACCGTGCGGGCCGATATAGCCCACGGGGAAGGGCTTGCCGGCAATGGCGCGCTTGCGGATGCGCGCGTTCAGGACCGGCGCCTCTACGCGCGGATTGCTGCCGATGATAAGCAGCGCATCCGCTTCCTCGATGCCGGCGATGGTCGTGTTGAACAGGTAGAAGTCGCGGCGTGAGACGTCGAGGGCCGCACCGTCCTGGCGGCAGTCGAGATTCGCGCTGCCAAGGGCCGTCATCAGGTCCTTCAGCGCGACGACCGACTCCGCATCGACGAGATCGCCCGCCACTGCGCCGATACGGTGCCCCGGCACCGAGGCGAACCGGCGCGCAATCGCGGCGAACGCCTCCGACCAGGTCGCAGGTACCAGCCGGCCGTCCTTGCGCACCCAGGGACGGTCCAGCCGCCGGCGCTTGAGGCCGTCGATCGCGAAGCGGGAGCGGTCGCCTAGCCACGCTTCGTTCACCGCGTCGTTGACCCGCGGCAGAATGCGCAGGACCTCCGGCCCGCGGCTGTCCACACGGATGTTGCAGCCGACCGCGTCGAGCACATCCACGCTGACGGTCTTGCGCAGTTCCCAGGGGCGCGAGACGAAGGCGTAGGGCCGGCTGGTCAACGCGCCGACCGGGCAAATGTCGATCAGGTTGCCGGAAAGCTCGGTATGGAGCGCCTGCTCGACATAGGTGCCGACCTCCATGTCCTCGCCGCGGCCCGTGGCGCCGAGCTCCGGCACGCCGGCGACCTCCTGGGCGAAGCGAATGCACCGGGTGCAGTGGATGCACCGGGTCATGATGGTCTTGATCAGCGGCCCGACGTACTTGTCCTTCACGGACCGCTTGGCCTCGCCATAGCGCGACTTGTCCATCCCGTAGGCGTAGGCCTGATCCTGCAGGTCGCACTCGCCGCCCTGGTCGCAGATCGGGCAGTCCAGCGGGTGGTTGATCAGCAGGAATTCCATCACCCCGCGGCGCGCGTTGCGCACCATCGGGCTGTCGGTCTTGATGACCATGCCGTCCGCGACCGGATAGGCGCAGGAGGCGATGGGCTTCGGCGCCTTCTCCAGCTCGACCAGGCACATGCGGCAATTGCCGGCGATCGAAAGCCGCTCGTGGTAGCAGAAGCGCGGGATCTCCTTCCCTGCCGCCTCGCAGGCCTGCAGCACCGTCGCGCCGTTCGGGACCTCGACCTCGATCCCGTCGACCGTAACCTTCGCCATCGCGCGCTACTCCGCCGCCATCGGCAGCGTCGGCTGCGGCGAGCCGTGCCGCGCCTTGTACGCCGCGATGCGCTCTTCCATCAGCGGCCGGAAGTGGCGGATCAGCCCCTGCACCGGCCAGACGCCGCCATCCGCGAGGGCGCAGATCGTGTGCCCCTCGATCCGGCGCGTCATGTTCTCCAACACGTCGATCTCCTCGATCTCCGCGCGTCCCTCGACCATGCGCTCCATGACGCGCCACACCCAGCCCATGCCCTCGCGGCAGGGGGTGCACTGGCCGCAGCTCTCGTGCTTGTAGAACTTGGACAGCCGCGCGATGGCCTTGATGATGTCGGTGGACTTGTCCATCACGATCACGGCTGCCGTGCCGAGGCCTGACTTCACGTCGCGCAGCGCGTCGAAGTCCATCAGCACGTCCTCGCAGACATGCTTCGGGATCAGCGGCGTCGAGGAGCCGCCCGGAATCACGGCGAGCAGGTTGTCCCAGCCCCCGCGCACCCCGCCCGCGTGGCGCTCGATCAGCTCGCGCAGCGGAATGGACATCTCCTCCTCCACATTGCAGGGCCGGTTCACGTGGCCCTGGATGCAGAAGAGCTTGGTACCCGAGTTCTTCGGCCGCCCGAAGCTCGCAAACCAGGAGGCGCCACGGCGCAGGATGGTCGGCACCACGGCGATGGTCTCGACGTTGTTCACCGTCGTCGGGCAGCCGTAGAGGCCAACCGCCGCCGGGAACGGCGGCTTCAGGCGCGGCATGCCCTTCTTGCCCTCGAGCGATTCGATGAGGGCCGTCTCCTCACCGCAGATATAGGCGCCGGCGCCGCGATGGACGTAGAGATCGAAGTCCCAGCCGCTGCCCGCGGCGTTCCTGCCAAGCAGCCCGGCCTCATAGGCCTCGCGGATCGCAGCCTCGAGAACGACGCTCTCGTTGTAGAACTCGCCGCGGATATAGATGTAGCCCGTATTGGCGCCCATCGCGAAGCCGGCGAGCAGGCAGCCCTCGATCAGCAGATGCGGATCGTGGCGGATGATGTCGCGGTCCTTGCAGGTGCCGGGCTCGGACTCGTCGGCGTTCACGACGAGGTAGTGCGGCCGCCCGTCGGACTGCTTGGGCATGAAGGACCACTTCAGCCCGGTCGGGAAGCCGGCGCCACCGCGGCCGCGCAGGCCGGAATTCTTGACTTCCTCCACCACCCAGTCGCGGCCCTTGGCGATCAGCGCGGCGGTGTTGTCCCAGGCGCCGCGCCGGCGCGCCGCGTGCAGCGACCAGGGCTGCAGGCCGTAGAGGTTGGTGAAGATGCGGTCCTTGTCGCTCAGCGCCATCGCGCCATCACTCCCCCGGCACGTCGAGCAGCGTCGTGCGCTCACCCTCCGGCGCGCTGCCTTGGCGGCCCTTGACGCTGCCGGGCTTAGGCCGCTCGCCACGCCGCAACGCCTCGATCAGCCGCAGGGTGCTCTCGTAGTCCAGGTCCTCGTAATAGTCCAAGTCCACCTGCAGCACCGGAGCGTTCACGCAGGCGCCGACGCATTCGACCTCGGAGAGCGTGAACATGCCGTCCGCGCTCGTCTGGCCCCAGCCGGTGATGCCCGTCGCGTCGCGGCAGGCCCGCTCAACCTCCTCCGCGCCGCGCAGCATGCAGGGCGTGGTGCCGCAGACCTGCAAGTGGTAGCGCCCGATGGGGCGGGTGTTGAACATGAAGTAGAAGGTCGCGACCTCGTAGACGCGGATCGGCGGCATGCCGAGCCGAGCCGCAACCACGTCCATCGCCACCTTCGGCACCCAGGCGACGCCCGTCTGTCGCCGCATCTGCTCCTGGACGAGCCAGAGCAGCGGGATCACCGCGCTCGCCTTCCTGTTCTCCGGATAGCGCGCGAGGATCTCGGGAATCCGCTTCTCGCTCTCCTCGTCGAAGGCGAAGTGGGTCGGCTGCTCGCGTCGCTCCATCTCGTCCACCGCGTGGGTACCGCCGAAGCCGCCGCCGATGTCCGGAGGGGGCGTCTTGCCGTCGCCGCTGCTCACCGGTCGATCTCCCCGAAGACGATGTCGAGCGAGCCGATGATCGCGACCGCGTCGGCGAGCATATGGCCCTTGGAAAGCGCCTCGATCGCCTGGAGGTGCGCGAAGCCTGGCGCGCGGATCTTGCAGCGGTACGGCTTGTTGGTGCCGTCCGCCACCATGTACACGCCGAACTCGCCCTTCGGCGCCTCGGTCGCCGTGTAGGTCGCGCCGGCGGGCACGTGGTAGCCCTCGGTGTAGAGCTTGAAGTGGTGGATCAGCGCCTCCATCGAGCGCTTCATCTCGGCGCGCGGCGGAGGCGTGATCTTGTTGTCCTGGATCCTCACCGGGCCGGGGCGAATCCGCTTGAGGCACTGCTCGACGATGCGCAGGGACTGGCGCATCTCGTGCACCCGCACCAGGTAACGGTCGTAGCAGTCGCCATGGCGCCCGACCGGAACCTCGAACTCCACCTGGTCGTACATGTCGTAGGGCTGCGCCTTGCGCAGGTCCCAGGCGCAGCCGGAGGCGCGCAGGCAGGGGCCGCTGAAGCCCCAGGCGATCGCCTGCTCCGGCGTCATCACGCCGATGTCCACGGTGCGCTGCTTGAAGATGCGGTTCTCCGTCAGCAGCCGCTCGAGGTCGTCCACGACAGGGAGGAACTGCCGCGCCCAGGCGGCGATGCGGTCGAGCAGGGCGGGCGGAAGGTCACGGTTGACGCCGCCCGCGCGGAAGTAGTTCGCGTGGTAGTGGCTGCCGCCCGCCGCCTCGTAGAATTCGAGGATCGCCTCGCGCTGCTCGAAGCCCCAGAAGGAGGGCGTGATCGCGCCGACATCGAGCGCGAAGGTGGTGATGTTCAGCAGGTGGTTGGCGATCCGCGTGAGCTCCGCGTAGAGGGTGCGGATCCACCGCGCGCGCTCCGGCACGTCCTTCTCGATGCCGAGCAGCCGCTCCACCGCGAGCACGAAGCTGTGCTCCATGCACATCGGCGAGACGTAGTCCAGACGGTCCATGTAGGGCATCGCCTGGAGGTAGGTCTTGTACTCGATGAGCTTCTCGGTGCCGCGGTGCAGCAGGCCGATATGCGGATCGGCGCGCTCCACCACCTCGCCCTTCATCTCGAGGATGAGGCGGAGCACGCCGTGCGCCGCCGGGTGCTGCGGGCCGAAATTGATGGTGTGGCTGTCCACCTCCACCGTGTGCGTCTCGCGCGTGTCCTCCTGCCCAGGGGAAGGCGCGAGATCGCTCACCACCGCGCCGGCCGAGGCGAGTGGCGAGACCGGATTGCGCTGCGCAAGGTCGGCCGCCGCGTCCGTGAACGCGCCGCCCTCGGCGGCGATGTGGCTGCTGCCGCTCATTGGCCGGGGCCCTCCAGGCGCTGCCGCGCCTGCGCCGCGAGGTGCTCGCGGTTGGTATGCACCTTCTCGTCGCCGGGCAGCGTCGTCATCGCCTCCCACGGGGAGAGGAAATCAAAGTTGCGGAACTCCTGGGTCAGCTTCACCGGCTCGTACACGACCTGCTTGCGCTCCTCGTCGTAGCGCACCTCGACATAGCCGGTCAGGGGGAAGTCCTTGCGCAGCGGATGCCCCTCGAAGCCGTAGTCGGTGAGGAGCCGCCGCAAGTCGGTCTGCCCCTCGAAGACAATGCCGTACATGTCCCAGGTTTCGCGCTCGTACCACGTCGCGCTCGGCCAGAGGCCCGCGACGCTCGGCACCGGGATCGCCTCGTCCGTCCCGACGATCACGCGCACGCGCCGGTTCAGCGACAGGCTCAGCAGGTTGTACACGACGTCGAAGCGCGGGCTGCGCTTCGGCCAGTCCACGCCGCAGATGTCCATGCACTGCTCGAAGGCGAAGCGCGGATCGTCGCGCAGCAGCGCCAGCACGGGGAGCAGCGCCTCGCGCCGGACGCGCAGCACCAGCTCCGCCCCGCGCTCCACCTCGACCGATTCGATCGCGCCCGCGGGCGCCGTCGCCGCGATCGCCGCGCCAAGCGCATGCAGCGGCGGCACCGCCGCCGTGCCCACTTCCTCTCCGGGCGCCGCGGCAGCGGCCGCCGTGGTCAATTCGCTCTCAGCCACGGAGGATGGTCCCCGTCCGGCGGATCTTCTTCTGCAGCTGCAGGATGCCGTACACCAGCGCCTCCGCCGTCGGCGGGCAGCCCGGCACGTAGATGTCCACCGGCACGATCCGGTCGCAGCCGCGCACCACGCTGTAGGAGTAGTGGTAGTAGCCGCCGCCGTTGGCGCAGCTCCCCATCGAGATGACCCAGCGCGGCTCGGCCATCTGGTCGTACACCTTGCGCAGCGCCGGGGCCATCTTGTTGGTCAGCGTGCCCGCCACGATCATCACGTCCGACTGGCGTGGCGAGCCGCGCGGGATGATGCCGAAGCGGTCCAGGTCGTAGCGCGCCATGTAGGCGTGGATCATGGGCACCGCGCAGCAGGCGAGGCCGAAGGTCATCGGCCAGAGGCTGCCCGTGCGCGCCCAGTTCACCACCCTGTCGAGATTGGCGACGATGAAGCCCTTGTCCTCGATCTCGCCCGTGATGCCCTTCACGACAGCGTCCTGCGCCTCGCCGGGCGGCAGGTGCTCGCGGTTCCAGGCGATGGCGCTGGTTGCACCGCTCATCGCTCCGTCACTCCCAATCCAGGGCGCCTTTGCGCCACTCGTAGAGGAACCCGACCGTCAGGACGAGCAGGAAGGCCATCATGGACAGGAAGCCGAACCAGCCGATCCCGCCGAGCCCGACGGCCCAGGGGAACAGGAAGGCGACTTCGAGGTCGAAGATGATGAAGAGGATGGCCACCAGGTAGAACCGCACGTCGAAGCGGCGCCGCGCATCGTCGAACGGCTCGAACCCGCACTCGTAGGTCGAGAGTTTCTCCGGATCCGGCTTCCGCTTCGCCAGCACCAGGTTGGCGCCGAGCATGGCCACGGCGATTCCCCCGGCGATGAGGAGGAAGACGAGTATCGGAGCGTATTCGGCCAGCAGGGGCTGGGTCATGCAGCGGCGCTCGCTTCTTTCGGCTTGCGGTGCGGCGTCGGGTCCGCAAATCGGCATCGGCGCCGCGGCACGACCGCGGCGCAATGCGGCGCGGACATTAGCCTCGCCCCGTCCGCGACGCCATAGGGGGAACATTCGATCCCCACCTGCATATGTGCGGAGCAGCACCTGGAACGAAAAGGGGGGAACGCCGCTGGCGTTCCTTCGCCATCGTGGCGTGCCGCCTCTGGTCCCCTCTCGGCGGATGCCGCCTCGGCAGGCGGCTGGGGATGGCGGCACGAGTGGCGCGAGTGACGGGGCTCGAACCCGCGACCTCCGGCGTGACAGGCCGGCGCTCTAACCGACTGAGCTACACCCGCAAGTGCTCGTGGCAGGCGGGGGTTTATGGTGAAGGGGCCGGGTGTGTCAAGGCGCGCGGGGTCATATGCATCGCCGTCTCCCGCCGCCGGATGGGGCG
>JADGHI010000196.1 GCA_019689515.1 Acetobacteraceae bacterium
GACCAGGCGCGCGGGGCCGAGGACATCCGGCGCCTCGACCCGCCCGCGCGCTGACCCGTCCCGACGCGGCGCGGATCGCGCCGCGCCTCACCGCGCCGCAGCCAGGAGCCGGCGCGCCTGGTGGTCGGTGTCGCCGTACTCGAACTCGGCCATCAAGATGCGCTTGGCGAGCCGCGCGGCCGCAAGCTCCTGCGTCATGCCCATGCCGCCGTGCAGCTGGATCGCCGCCTCGGCCATGAAGCGCCCGACGCCGCCGAGGCGCAGCTTGGCCAGCGCCACCTCGCGCCAGGGCGGCGCCGTCGCGCCATCCTCCGTCGCGCGCCGCAGCGTGCGGCCGACCAGGGCACGCAGGCTGCGATAGGCGACGTACATCTCCGCCACCCGATGGCGCAGCGCCTGGAAGCTGGCCAGCGGGACGCCGAACTGCACGCGGGTGGACAGGTAGGCGATCGTCTGCTCGAGCAGCGCGCCCATCGCCGAGACCGCCTCGACGCAGACCAGCAGCGCCCCGGCGTCGGATACCGACGCGACACGCTCCCGCACCGCCTCGCCGCGCGCGAGCACCTGGCCAACCGGGACCGGCACCGACCGGAGGTCGAGGTCCACCGCCGGCCGCCCGTCAATGCGCTCATGCCACCGCGCAGCGAGGCCGGGGGCGTCGGCCGGGAGCAGAACCAGCGCAGCGGACTGCTCCTGCCCGACCGCGGGATGCACGGGACAGGCAAGGAGGTAGTGCGTGGGCTCGGGGGGCGCCTCCACGCCCAGCACGGCGCCGTCGAGCACAAGGGTGGCGGCGCCATCGTCGCCGCTGCCCGGGCGCGCGGCCAGCGGCGGCCGGCCCTCGCGGTCCGCCCTGCCCTCGGCGCCGCCATGCGTCGCCAGCGCGAGCACAGGGCAGATGCGGAGCCGCCCCTCCGCCACCCCGGTCAGGGCCTCGCGCGCCAGGGCCGCGCCACCCTCGCCCGCGTTCACAAAGGCAGCGCCGAGCAGCGCCGGAACGGCGCCGCAGACGCTTGCGAGCGGCAGCGGCAGGGCCGCCCGCCCGGCGCCCTCGACGAGCGCCGCGAGGTCGAGCAACCCGCCGCCCGCGCCGCCGAACTCCTCGGGGACAACGGTCGCCGGCCAGCCGAGCGCGGCGATCTCGTCCCAGCGCCGCCGCAGGACCGCGATGCGCTCGGCGGGCTCGGCAAGCCGCGCCACCTCCTGATCGATCTCCGTGGAGAGCCTGGCGGAGGCCTCGAACAGATCCCCTGCCACCAGGGGCTTGGCCGCGAAGGACATGGTTCGCTCAGGCTCCGAACAG
This sequence comes from Acetobacteraceae bacterium, assembly GCA_019689515.1. Lineage (GTDB taxonomy): Bacteria > Pseudomonadota > Alphaproteobacteria > Acetobacterales > Acetobacteraceae > Caldovatus. Next base: position 1,304 of record JADGHI010000196.1, read on the forward strand.
GTCGCGCGCGATGAGGTTCTTCTGGATCTCGCTGCTGCCGCCGAAGATGGAGCGCGCGCGGAAGTACAGGAAGTTGTGGATCCACTCGATCCCCTCGGGCGCGCCGGCGTTGGGCCCCGAGCCCTCGACCGGCAGGAAGCGCGAGGCGAGGCGCCCGCCAGCGGCGTCGAAGGCGGCCTCCGTGATGCCCTGCGACGCCTCCGACCAGCCGAGCTTGAGCACCGATGGCGCGGTGCCGAGCGGGCGCCCGTGCATCAGGTCGTCGATCGCCTCCTCGCCGAGCTCGCGCAAGCCGAGGATTTCCGCCTCCGCCATGAGGAGGCGAAGCTCAAGGAGCTCGCGCTTGCGCGTGTCCGCCACGCCGGACAGCTCCCGCGCCACGAGGTCCCGCGCGCGCTCGAGGAAGCGGAGGCCCGGCGCCAGCGCGTGGACCGGCCCGAGCCGCTCGCGATCGAGCAGGAACTTGGCGTAGCGCCAGCCCTTACCCTCCTCGCCGATGCGGTTGGCGACCGGCACCCGCACTCCGTCGAGGAACACCTCGTTCACATGCGGATGCCAGGCGTCGATGGTGCGGATGGGGCGGACGCGGATGCCCGGCGAGTCCATCGGGATCAGCAGCATGGTGATCCCGTCCTGCTTGCGCGCCTCGGTCGAGGTCCGCACCAGGGCGAACATCATGTCCGCCTCGTGCGCGCCGCTGGTCCAGATCTTCTGGCCGTCCACGACATAGAAATCGCCGTCGCGCACGGCGCGCGTCTTCAGCGAGGCGAGATCGGACCCCGCGCCGGGCTCCGAGTAGCCCTGGCACCAGTAGTCATCGCCGCTCAGGATGCGCGGCAGGAAGCGCGCCTTCTGCTCCGGCGTGCCGAACTCGATCAGGACCGGACCGATATGGCGCAGGCCCTGGTGAGGCTGCGGCGGGCAGTCGCACTCCGCCATCACCTCCTCGAAGATGACGCGCCGGCGCAGGTCCCAGCCGGTGCCGCCATACTCCTTCGGCCAGTTCGGGGCGCCCCAGCCGCGGCGGTAGAGGATGCGCTGCCACGTCTCCAGCTCGCGCCGCTCGAGCTTGCGGTAGGCCGCGACCATGGCGCGGAGCTCGGGCGGACAGTGGGACAGGGCGAAGTCGCGCACCTCGGCGCGGAACGCCTCGTACTCAGCGGCCTCTCCGGCCGTGGTTGCGCGCGCCTCGGTCACTGGCGGATGCCCCGTTCGCGGAGGTCGCGGCAGGTTCCGCCGACCGCCCGGATTGCGGCGATCATGACCGCGCCGCCTGCGGACGACACGATGCTGTCGGATGCCATTGCCTGGATCCTCCCGCTACTCGAGGCGGATTCCGGCGCGCTCGATCACCGCGCGCCACTTGGTCGCCTCGGCGCGCAGCACGCGCGCGCATTCCTCCGGCGTGGTGCCCACGCTCTCGACGCCGAGCGAGTCGTTGCGGCGCCGCACGGCCGGGTCGCGCATCGCCTGGGCCAGCGCGTCGCTCAGCTTCTCGACGATCGGCCTCGGCGTGCCGCTGCGCACCGCGATGAAGTTGAACACCGTGACCTCGTAGCCGGGCAGCGTCTCGGCGACGGTCGGGATCTCGGGCAGAAGCGGGGAGCGCGTGGAGGTGGTGACGGCGAGGCCGCGCACGGAGCCCGCGCGCAGCAGCGGGATCATCACGCTGAAGCTGTCGAAGGACATCGGGATCTGGCCACCGACCAGGTCCTGCAGCGCCGGGCCGCTGCCGCGGTAGGGCACGTGCGTAATGTCCACACCCGCAGTGAAGCGGAACAGCTCGCCCGCGAGGTGCGGGCCGGAGCCGACGCCCGGGCTGGAATAGGCGAGCTGGCCCGGCCGTTCCTTCGCCAGCGCGATGAGCTCCGAGAGGTTGCGCGCCGGCACGGAGGGATGCACCGCGATCGCATAGGCCGAGCGCGTGATCAGGCTGACCGGCGTGAAGTCGCGCTCCGGATCATAGGGCAGATCGCGCATCAGGATGGGGTTGATGGTGAGCTGGCCCGGCGTGCCGTAGAACACGGTGTAGCCGTCGGCCGGCTGGCCCGCGACATAGGCGGCGGCGAGGGTGCCGCCAGCGCCGCCGCGGTTGTCCACCACGACCGACTGGCCGAGGAGGCGCGACAGCGGCTCGGCGATCAGCCGCGCCTGGTTGTCGGCGCCGCCGCCCGGCGCGAAGGGGACAACAAGCCGGATCGGCCGCGTCGGCCATTGCGACGGAGCCGGCGGCGCCTCCGCCCGCTGCTGGGCTGATGCGGCACCGCTGGCGGCCATCGTCCCCGCCAGGCTGGCCAACTGCAATGCGACACGGCGTTCCATTATCCCTCCCCACGGCTCGAAGCCGTCACCACCGCGATTGCCGCGCGGCGCCGCAATGTCCCCGGCGGCTGCTCCACACGCAAGACCAGCGCCGGCTCTGTCCGATCCTGAGGCGGTGGCGCAGTCCGAACATCATGCCGACGTAATGCGGTGAGACACCCTCACGGCCCAGCGGCCTCGCCGCGTTGGTGGTCCTGATCCCCTCGGCGTGCGGAGCCTCGTTGCGCAGGTCTTCGGCTGTGTCCTTAGGTCTCCCCGCTCACACCGGCAGAGGACAACAGCGAGGGTTCGAGCCCGGTGTCGATACGCTTCGCGCCGATCTCCGGGCCACACCGCGCGTTCCGGAGGAATTCGAAGTACAGAAAGAAATGCGGAAGGCTGGGGCACCCCCAGCACATGCGCCGCGCCGTCCCTGGCCAACGGTGGATCAAAGAGGTCCAGGCGGATACGGTGGCGGGTCGATGCTGACCGACTTGGCCAGCGTGTTCGCTCGCTCAGCCCGAATGCGCTTCCGCTGCCCGACGCGGAGCCACTCGACGCACTGGCTCACGCCCGCTGGGCTCCATGCCAGCTCAAAGGCGACGATCCTGTGTTGCCCGCGGCCCGTCCCTCACTCCACCCGCGCGCCGGAGCGGCGCACCACATCGGCCCATTTCGCGATCTCCGCGCGCAGGAACTCAGCGAAGGCCTCGGGGCTCGATCCGCCATCGGGCGTCAGCGCCGGCGGCTCGGCGCCGAACTCGGCCATGCGCGCGCGGAACGCGGGTTCCTTGCCGATCGCGTCGAGCTCGCGGCCGAGGCGCTCGATGATGGGCGGCGGCGTCCGCGCCGGGGCGAGCACGCCGAACCAGGCGGTCGCCTCGAAGTCGGGCACGCCGGCCTCCTGCATCGTCGGAAGATCGGGCAGGACCGACGAACGGCGGGCGCCAGTCGTGGCAAGGCCGCGCAGCCGTCCCTCGCGCAGGAAGGCGAGGGAGGAGGGAATGTTGTCCATCCCGACGTCCAGCCGATCGGCCATCAGCTCGGTCAGCATCGGCGCGGAGCCGCGATAGGGCACGTGGGCAAGGTCCGTGCCGGTCTGGATCTTGAACAGCTCCATGCAGACATGGGGCGAGGTGCCCACCCCCGCCGAGCCGTAGTTCAGCTTGCCCGGGTTCGCCTTCGCCAACGCGATCAGCTCGGCGATCGAGCGCGCCGGCACCCGGTTCGAGACCATCAGCACGTTGGGTACGCGCACCATCAGCCCGACCGCGGCCAGGTCCTCCGGCTTGTAGGGCATGCGCGAGCCATAGACGGCGAAGTTGATGGCGCCGGTGCCGATCGTGGTGAACAGAAGGGTGTAGCCGTCGGGCTCCGAGCGGGCGACGTGCTCGCCCGCGACGTTGCCCCCGGCGCCGGGCCGGTTCTCCACCACGACCTGCTGGCCGAGGCGCTGGCCAAGCCGTTCGGCGGTGATCCGCCCGACGAGATCCGTGGTGCCGGCCGGGGTGAAGGGGATGACGAGGCGGATTGGCCGGCTCGGCCAGGCGCCGCCGCCGGCCGGCTGCGCGGTGGCGATGGTGGCTGGCGCGGCAGGAAGAGCGGCAGCCGCGGCGAGCGCGCTGCGGCGGGTGAAACGGTGCATGGTGATGGACGCCTCCCAGGCGATCGCGTGTGTTGTGTTATGTGCGTCGAGTAGCGCCCGCCGGACCGAGCCGTGTCAAGGTTGCGACGGTGATCCGGGCAAGGCCGGCCGCGCCGGGACATCAGGGCGTAGCGATGCAGGCGGGGCGCTCGATGGTCCCGGCCCCGGCGCGCCGGCGGGTTGGGCGGCCCGGGGCGCGCCGGGGGGCGGGGGCCCGGGCGGTCGCCTGCCGCCACAACGAATCTTGAACCCGGCCCGCCGTCGAGCCCGGCTCGCCATCAGCGGCTCTTGAACCCGGCCCGCCGTCGAGCCCGGCTCGCCATCAGCGGCGACGATACCGGCGGGCCCTATCTTCGACCCAGCCTCGCAACATTTCCATATCGCCACAAATCAGATGTTGCACCGCACATAAAAACCCGTCAGTTTCCGCCCGACCAGAAAAACCCGTCGGTTTCCCTCAGGCCCTCCATGCTCCGCCAGTCCAGCACTCGGCCTGCCACCAGGCCATCGTCCTCGCGTACCCGGCGGGGGGCCCTGCGGGGCTCCGCCGCGCTCCTCGCGCTGCTGCTCGCCTCCGGCTGCGACGACCCGCCCCAGGGGCGCGCCGCCAACGCGGCCGCCGCGCAGCCCGCGCCGCCACCGCCCGAGGTCACGGTCGTGACCATCCGCCGCCAGGAAGTGCCCGTCACGACGGTGCTGCCCGGCCGGACCGTCGCCTTCCGCGAGGCCGCGGTGCGGCCCCAGGTCAACGGCGTCATCCGCGAACGGCTGTTCGCCGAGGGCCAGGTGGTCCGGGCCGGGCAGCCGCTCTACCAGATCGAGCCGGCCCCCTATCAGGCCGCCCTCGCCGCCGCCGAGGCCGCCCTCGCCCGTGCGGAGGCATCGGAGAGGTCCGCCGAACTCACGGTCAACCGCTACCGCCCCCTGGCCCGCGCCAACGCCGTGAGCCAGCAGATGCTGGACAACGCCGAGGCGGCACTGGCCCAGGCGCGGGCGGACGTCTCGGCCGCGCGCGCGGAGGTGGAGGCGGCGCGCATCAATCTCGGCTACACGCGGGTCACCTCGCCGATTGACGGGCGGACCGGCCGCTCCGCGGTGACGCCGGGCGCGCTGGTCACGGCCAACCAGGCGACGCCGCTCGTCACCATCACCCAGCTCGATCCGATCTACGTGGACGTGACGCAGCCGACCGCGAGCCTGCTCCGACAGCGCCGCGACATCGCCAGCGGCGCGCTGCGCCGCGCCTCGGCGGACCAGGCGCGGGCCTGGCTGATCCTGGAGGACGGGTCCGAGTACCCGCACCCCGGCCAGGTCCAGTTCGCCGAGGTCATCGTCGACTCGGGCACCGGCTCGGTCACGCTCCGCGCCGTGTTCCCCAACCCCGAGGGCCTGCTCATGCCGGGCATGTTCATCCGCGCCCGGATCGAGGAAGGCGTCACCGACCGCGCGCTACTGGTCCCGCAGCAGGCCGTCATGCGCACGCCGCGCGGCGAGCCGATGACCTACGTCGTCAACGCGGAGGGCGTCGTGGAGCAGCGGGTGCTCCGCACCACGCGCGCGATCGGCACCAACTGGCTGGTGACGGAGGGCATCCAGGAGGGCGATCGCGTCATCGTCGAAGGCGTCATGCGCGTGCGGCCCGGCGCGCGCGTGAACGCGACCGAGGCAACCCCGCAACAAACGGCCCAGGACGCGCAGCGTCCCCCGGCCGCCACCCCGGCGCCGCCCGCGCGCGCCGCCCGCGGCGGGGCCCGCCCCCCC
>JADGHI010000197.1 GCA_019689515.1 Acetobacteraceae bacterium
TCGCCGCCCCGGGCGCCGCATCCCGGCGTGCCCGGGGGGGCGATGCGGGGTGGCCTTTCAGGCCGCCGGCGCCACCGAGAGGCCGCGCACCTTGTGGCGTTCGATGAGGCTCGCGACGAGGCCTGAGGCCTTAGCCTCCTCGACGAAGGCGCGCAGGAAGGCGGCCCCGGCCTCGTTGGCGCGCGCCGTGCCGATCGCCTGCTGCACGGCGGTGAACTTGCCCTCCAGAATCCGCGAGCCCGGCAGCTTCTCCGCGTCGGACAGCAGGCGCGGGCGCAGTCCGGCGAGGACATCAAGCTTGTCGCCGACGAAGCGCTCGAAGGCGCTGTCGAGGCTGTCGGTCCGCACCAGCGTCGCGTGGCGGATGTTGCGCTCGAGCCAGAGGTCGTAGGCCGAGCGGGCGGTGACCGCGATCCGCACGCCGGGGCGGTCCACCTCCTCGATCGAGGTGATGGGCGAGCCGGCGGGCACCAGATAGGACGCCTCGATCTCGCAATAGGCGGCGGTGAAGGCGATCTTCTCGGCGCGCTGCGGCTCCGCGCCGATCAGGCCGATGTCCCAGGCGCCGGTCCCCACCGCGTCCGCGAGCGCGCCGGGCCGCGGATAGGGCACGTAGCGCACCGGCACGCCGAGCCGGTCGGCGACCGCGCGCGCCATGTCGGGCGCCACGCCTTCCGGATCGCCAGAGGGGGTACGGCCGGTCACGAGCAGGAAGTTGCTCAGGTTGATGCCGGCCCGCAGCACTCCGGTCGGGGCGAGCTGGGAGAGGACTTCCGGGGACATGCGTTGGGGATTCCTGTGCGTGTTGCGGGCGGGGGGCGGATCGCTATGCGGCCATCGGCGGCACGCGCTCGTGCCAGTCGGTCGCGTTCTGGTAGGCCCAGCCGATGCGGAGCGCGGTGGCCTCGTCGTAGCCGCGGCAGATGATCTGCAGCGAGGTCGGCAGCCCCTCCGCGGTGAAGCCGTTCGGGACGGCGAGGCCGCAGAGGTCGAGGAAATTCACCCAGCGCGTCAGGAACGCCGGCGTCGTGGTCTGGTCCACCTCGCTGAGCCGGATCGCGGGCGTCAGCGCGACCGGGGTCAGCACGGCGTCCACACCCTCCATGGCGGCGGCGAACTCGGCCTTCAGCTGATCGCGTTCAGCGAGGGCGCGGAGGTAGTCGCGCGCGGAGATCGTGGCGCCGGCGCGGATGCGCGGCCGCACCGCCTCGTCCACCGGCAGGTCGGGGTTGTCGGCGATGTCGCCGACCAAAGCATAGGCCTCGGCTGCCATGATCCGCCCGCTCAGCGCGCCGAGCTCGCGGAAGCGACGCGGCAGGGACAGCTCGACGATCTCGGCGCCGAGGTCGCGCAGCGCTTCCACGGAGCGGTCGTAGGCCGCCAGCATCTCGGGGTGGACATCCTGGCGCTCGGCCTCCGGCAGCCGCGCCAAGCGCAGGCCCTTCACGCCGCGCCGCAGCCCGGCCATCGGCTCGGCGTCCCGGTGCCCGAGGGTCTTCGGATCCAGCGGGTCCGCCCCCTGCAGCACCTCGAGCAGGATCGCGGCGTCCTCCACGCTGCGCGTCATGGGGCCCGGCGTGTCGAGAGTGGGGCTGAGCGGCAGGACGCCGTATGTGCTGATGCGCCCGATGGTCGTCTTCAGCCCGGTGATGCCGCACCACCCGGCGGGCAACCGCACCGAGCCGCCAGTGTCGGTGCCGATCGCGCAGGGCACGAGCCGTGCCGCCACGGCCACGCCCGAGCCGCTGCTCGATCCGCCCGGCGTGCGGGCCTCCGCGGCGTCCCAGGGATTGCGCGGCGTGCCGAGGTGCTGGTTGGTGCCCCAGCCGCCAAAGGCGAACTCCACCGTGTGCGTCTTGCCGATGACGATCATCCCGGCGGCGACGAGGCGCCGCGCCAGCGTGGCCGTTCGCTGCGCCACGCGGTCGCGCCAGACCGCGCTGCCGCCGGTCGCGACCTTGCCCTCGATCTCCACCAGGTCCTTCAGCGCGATCGGGATGCCGTGCAGCGGCCCGACCGCGTGGCCGGAACGGATCGCCTTGTCCGCAGCCTCGGCGGCCAGCCGGGCCTCCGCCGCGTACACCTCGACGAAGGCGCCGAGTTTCGGCTCCAGCCGCGCGATGCGCGCGAGGCAGTCCTCGACGAGGTCAACGGGCGAAAGCCGTCGCGCGGCGATCTCGCGGGCGATGGCATGGACCGGAAGCGCGGCCGGGGAGGGTGTCGCTGTCCCGCTCATCCGAAATTCCTCAGACCGGTGGCTGGGCGTGACGGCCAGCCCAGGCGGAGGCTGAACCCTCCCTGCCCGCCGCGCAAGGCGATGACCGGCGTGGCGAGCCGGTGTGCAGGCGCGCAGCGGCAGTGGCGACGTTGACACCCCGAGACGCCAGGCCGCAAACGTCCCGAACCGACCGATGTCTCGGCCGGCCGACTCCCGGTCCAGAAGGTCGATATCCGGCCTCGCCCGCGTCGAAGGAGAGGCGCATGCCTGCGCCGGCTCGTTCCCGGTTCTCCGCCGGGTCAGGGCGCGGTCGGTCGTCGGCCCTCCGCCGATGCCGGGCGAGCACACCGACGCGGCTCTGCGCGCGCGAACGCCCCGGCATGGAGGCCGGCGCGATCGCCGGGCGGGCCGCGATCCGAAGGAGTGATCCGATGCGCACCGAGTTCGAGACCGTCATCTGCGAGGTCGCCGCGGATGGCGTCGCGACCATCACGCTGAACCGCCCGGCGCAGCGCAACGCGCTGAACCTTCAGATGGCGAAGGACCTCTACGCCGCGGTGAAGGCGGTGGAGGCGGAGGAGGCCGCGCGCGTCGTCCTCATCCGCGGCGCCGGCCCGACCTTCTGTGCCGGCGCCGACCTCAAGGAGCGCACCGGCGTCAGCGAGGCTTGGCTGCGCAACCGGCGCCAGACCGCCTTCGCCGCGTACAATGCGATCCAGTGGTGCGAGAAGCCCTGCATCGCCGTGGCGCACGGCCCTGTCATCGGCTCCGGCTGCGAGATCGCGGTGGCCTGCGACTTCATCATCGCCTCGACGCGCGCCACCTTCCGCTGGCCGGAGGCGGTCTGGGGCTCGGTCGGCGCCTCCCAGCGCCTGCCGCGCATCGTCGGCCGCGCGATGGCGAAGGAGCTGCTGTTCACCGGCCGCACCATCGACGCAGAAGAGGCGCTGCGCCTGCGCCTGGTCAACCGCGTGGTTCCGCCGGAGGAGCTGGAGGCCGCGGTCGCGACGACCGTTGGCATGATCCTCAAGGCCTTCCCGCTCTCGGTCCGCCTCGCCAAGCGCTGCATTGACGTCGGCATGGAATCCGACCTGCGCACCGGCATGGACTACGAGATGCTGGCGATCGACCGCTGCCTCGCCGACCAGGAATGGAAGCGCGGCGTCGAGGCCTTCGCCGCCCGCAACAAGAGCGATCAGGGCTGAGCCGGGCGGCGGGCGGGGCGGCGCCGTCGCGCGCGTGACGAGCGGCCTGGACCGTCCCCGCCGCCTTCGCTCACGGCGGGGAGGTCGGCAGGCGCAGCCACCTCCCGCCTGGACCTTCACGATGGCGCCCTTCTGAGTCGGAGAGCCCGCCGGTCCGCCCCGCCGGCCGGAGGCGGCGTCGGCGCGCCCCCTCCCGCCAGGCACACCAACCGCGAGCGCCGGTTGCGCGCGCGCATCCTGCGCTCCGGCGGGCGCCACATCGTCGTCGCCTCGGTGCCGTCGCAGCTCCGGGAGCCGGACCCCGCGCGGGCGATCGCGGAGGAGGAAGCGGCGGAGGCCAGCCCCGACCGGCAGCGGTCCGCGGGTGCTGTCCCATCGTCCCCCATGCATCGCAAGGGCTGATGCCCGCCCCGGCAGGCACGGCGACGGGAGCGCATCGCGGCGCCGCCTGCGGGGCCGGGTGAGTCAGACCGCGTCCCGCCGGTGCGACGGCCGTCAGCCCGGAGGGTCAGCGCCGCCGGTTGGCTTGCGCCCAGGCCTCGGCGATGCGGCCCACGCGGTCGGTGGGACGGGGGCGGTCCCGACCGCTAAGGGTTCGCCCGAAGCCGCCCCAGCGGCGCACCGGCCCGCTGTCGAGATGGACGAAGCCATGGGTGGGGTAGATGCCTACCCCGCCTCGGCCAAGCGCGATCGCGGCCTCGCCGAAGCTCGCCAGCCGGGCCGCGGGCAACTGCACGTCGAGCGCCCGCGCCTGCAGGTGCTGGCTGTCGCCCGCGCCGCCGACCGCGGCGTTGGTGGCGACGGTGCGGTAGCCGGAGAGGATCACGAACTCGTCCATCCCCTGCCGCCGGCCGAGCTCCCAAAGGATGTCGATTGCCGCCGGATCGAAGGGGCGCGACTGGCCGCTGCGATGGTCGGCCAGCACCATCGAAAGCTCGGCCATCGCTGAGGGATCCGGCGCGCGCCCGTCGTGATACGTCCCCGAGAAGGTAGCCCCCGTCGCCGCATGGCGGAGCCTCAGCCGCCGCGCCTCCGCCGCCGGCCCTGCCGCGGCGCGGGGCGGACGACGCGCGGCCGCGCCAGGCGCGGCCGCGGCGCAGGGCCGGGCGACGAGGAGTGCGGCAGGCACGGCCGTCGCAGAGAGGAGGAACGATCGGCGTAGCATACGACCCCGCAAGCGCACGACTGCCTTGTCGGATCCGGAACTCGCGCGATTGCGACGCCGGCGGGCCGCCGTCTGGCGGACTTGTGAGGGAACGCGTGTCGTATCGTTCCGGCATGCGGCAGGCGGCTGGCCGGACCGTCCGGCGCCGGATGTGCCGAAGCCCTGTCGGATGGCGTCGGCTCTCGGGCGGGTCGCGCGAAGCGTTTGCGGGGACGGCTGGACACGATGGAGCGGCAGGCACCACCTGTTCGCTCGTCACGGGCCGGCGTGTGAGCACGCGAGAAGGCTCGCCGCCCGTGCGCCGGCCCGGCGCCGGCTGGCCGGGTTCAGAGGATCACCACCTCGCTTTCCGCCAAGCCATGCGATGGGCCTCCGTGGCCGCGGCCCGCATGGTCCGGTTGCTCCTCGAAGTGCCCGGTTTCCACCAGACGGGCGACGCCCTTTCCGAGTTCCGGTCCTGCCTGTTCGTGCCCGACCGGCGGCTGGTCGGCATCGTGGGATCCCGCTGTCCTGACCGCCTCTTCCTCCTTGAGCATGTGGGCACTCAGCCTGACGGCTATCAGCACCGTGTCTGCAACGTCCCCGTGGTGTGCGTGGCTTCCGTCCATCGCGTCGTCGCGGTGTGCCGCATCGCCTGGCTCCGCCGTCACGGTGTCGGGGTGAGCATGGCGCAGCCCGAGGGCGAGGGCCGAGCCGTGTGCACTGCCTTCGGGCGCCACGCGGTCGGGAAGATCGTCCGCGCCGCCCCTGTCCGTCGGTGCGTGGTCAGGACGGTCGTCCGCGCCGCCCCGGTGTGTCGGCGCATGGTCAGAGAGGTCGTCTGCACTGCCCCTGTCTGCCGGCGCGCGGTCGGCGAGGTCGTCCGTGCCACCCCTGGATGACGCGTGATCGTCCCGGCTGCGGTCTGCGCCGGGTCGCATCGGCGATGCGCCGTCCTCCTTCCCGGCCGCCACTTGCACCGGGAGGTCACGGGGCCTGCCGGCATGCCCGTCCTTGCCGTCGCCATCGGCATCGCTCCAGGCAACGGCCATGGCATCGTCGGAGCGCTGGTGCCCTGCGCTGCCGCGCTCCGCTGCGGTCGTGGTCGCAGGCGATTCGTTGCCGGCCGCTCCACGCGCCGCATCGTCGGCTCCGGCATCTCTGGCGGCGGATCGGGCCGCCACCCCGTCGTCTCCGTAACTGCCGTGATCGGGCGAGGGCGCCACCGCCGTCCCGTCCGGCCGTGCGCCGCGATCCGCCCCTGCGACCTCGAAGGCCGAGGTGTCCGCGGCGAGCCGGGCGGGCTCGGGGGTGTCCGTCCCCGGCAACGGAGGAAGGAGCATCTGGGCCGGGTCGGGCGCCGCGTGGGGGTTCTCCGCCGCGGCGTCGAGCGTGGGCCGATCGGGCGACGCCGAGGGCAGGGAGACCGGCGGTGCTTCGGGCTGTGCGTCCGCCGTGGCGGGCGGGAGAGCGCCGCCACCGGTCCCGGCGGCGCTGCTCCCTCCCGCCCGGTCGTCGGGCATCGGCATCCAGGCGGCATCCGCGCGGGGGCTGAGGAGATGGTCGAAGCCGGGCGGCCCGGCAAACCAGGTCGTCGCGGCGCCCTCATCGAGGGTGGCTGCGGCCGCGTGCTGGCCGAGGACCGCCGGATCGGCCGCCGCCCCATACGCCGCCGCCGGCGGCGATGTCACATGATCCCCGCCGCCATCGGCTCCGATGCTCGTGGCTTCGTAGTAGCCGTCACGCTCTCGGTGTCCGAAGGTGAAGACCATCGCGAGCGCCGCGGAGGTCAGAGCTGATGCGAGCCCGACCGTACCGCTGGATTCTGCCCAGGTCTGGCGTCTCACCCGCGCACGGACGCGCCGCTCGATCGCCGCGTCCTCGGGTGAGAAGGGGGTGTCGAATTGCGGGGCTGCTGCTCGGGTGGTGTCGTCGCGCGCCATCTTCCGATCGCCTCCTGGCATCGGAGCGGGGCCCCACCGCTCGATCGTATACGCTTTGGGGTAACCCGAGCGGGCGGTCCTTGGCCAACCCGTATGGCCTGGCATCACGCGCTGGTGACGGAGCCGGCCTGATGGTTTCGGGTCCGCGGCCTCTTGTCCGCGCCGCTGCGGATCGGTTCCGGCCCGGCGCTGCTGGCCGCGACCTAGTGTTCGGCTGACGCATCCCGGTCCGCGCCGGACCGTCGCCGCGGCTCGTCCCGCTCGGCGGCCTGGGCCGTGGTGAGGCGCTGATCCCGGCCGTGCGGCTTGGTCTGTTGCGATAGCCCGCGCGCTGCCGGCCGTCCGGCCGACGCATCCGCCGGCGGATGCGTCCCGCCTGCGCGGGCCTCACCGCGCTGCCCACCTGCATTCGGCGCAGGAGGTGCGCGCGCGATCCGCGCCGGCCATTGCCCACCCGTCCCGCGCCTTTCC
>JADGHI010000198.1 GCA_019689515.1 Acetobacteraceae bacterium
GGCCCGACACGGTCGAAGGCGCCCCGCGCGCGCGGGGCCTTGCCGCCCAGCCACCAGGGCCGCATCGCCGCGCGGTGACGGCCGTAGCCGGCGAAGAGCTCGTCGCCGCCCTCGCCGGACAGCACCACCTTGATCCCCGCCTCGCGCGCGCGCCGGGCGAGGAACCAGGTCGGGACAATGGCGTAATCCGCCGCCGGATCGTCCATGCAGGCAACGATCGCGGGCAGGTGGCGCCAGACGTCGGCGGCGCCGATCAGGATCGTGTCGTGCTCCGCCCCCGCGGCGCGGGCGGCGGCGGCGGCGCGCGCCCGCTCGTCGGCCGCGCCGGGCGCGCCGAAGCCGGCGGTGAAGGCACGCACGGGCCGGTCGCTGAGCCGCGCCATCAGGGCGAGGACCGCCGCGCTGTCGGTGCCGCCGGAGAGGAACATGCCGTAGGGCACGTCGCTCCGCTGGTGCAGCTCCACGCTCTCGGTGAGCGCGGCGTCGAGGCGTTCGAGCGCCGCCTCCTCGGAGATCTGCTCCGGCGGTCCCTCCGGCAAGGCGGGGCGGCGGTGGCGCTCGACCACGGCGCCGTCGGCGATCACCACCGTCTCGCCGGGCAGGACGCGGCGGATGCCCTCGAAGATGGTCTCGGCGCCGGTGGTGAACTGGAGCTGCAGCAGCTCGTCCTGCTCCCCCTTCCGCAGCCGCGGCGCGACCAGCCCCGCCGCCAAAAGCGCCTGCGGCTCCGAGGCGAAGGCAAGGCCGCCCGCGACCTCGGCGATGTAGAGCGGCTTGATGCCGAAGGGGTCGCGCGCGAGCACCACGCGCCGCGCCGCGCGGTCGTGCAGCGCCAGCGCGTACATGCCGCGCAGGCGGTCCACGAAGCCCGCGCCCTCGCGCCGCCAGAGGTGCAGCGGCGGCTCGCAGTCGCTCTGCGTGGCGCAGTCGAGCTGGTGGTCGCGCCGCAGCTCCCGGTAGTTGTAGATCTCGCCATTGGCGCAGAGCGCCACCGGCCCGGCGCGCAGCGGCTGGTCGCCGGTGGCGAGGTCAATGATGGCGAGCCGCGTGTGGACGAAGGCCGTGCCGCCGGCGACGTGCCGCCCCACCCCGTCCGGTCCACGATGGGCGAGCGCGCCGGCCAGCGCATCCAGCGCCGCGGCGTCCACCGCGTGCCCCGGTTTCAGCACCAGGCCGGCGAGGCCGCACATCAGCCCGCCTCCACGGCGCGGCGCTGCTGCGCCTCCGATGCCGCCGCCGCGGCGGCCGCTCCGTCATTCGCCACGCCAAGGGGGCGCCCGGCGGCAGCGGGCGCGACGGCGTGCAGGAAGGCCCGCCAGCGCTCCAGCACCGGCCCCTCGGCATGGGCGCGCTCGAACTCCGCCCGCCCGGCGGCGGCGAGCGCGGCGGCACGCGCCGGGTCGGCGAGCAGCCCGGCGATCGCGCCCGCCAGCGCCGCCGCATCCTCGCGCGGCACCAGCAGGCCGGTCACGCCGTCCACGATCAGCTCGCTCGGCCCCTGCACCGCCGCCGCCACCACGGGCCGCGCGGCGGACCATGCCTCCAGCACCACGTTGCCGAGCGGCTCGTGGCGCGAGGGGCAGACGAACACCGTGCAGGCGGCGAGCAGCGCGCCGATGTCCTGGCGCCAGCCGAGGAAGTCCACGCGCTCCGCCACGCCGAGCGAGCGCGCGAGCCGCGTGAGCGCCGCCCGCTCCGGCCCCTCGCCGGCGAGGGCGAGGCGCGTGTCGGGCGGCAGCAGCGCCAGGGCGCGCAGCAGCACGTCGAAGCCCTTGTTCGGGTGCAGGCGGCCGAGCGCGAGCAGCCAGCGTGTCCCGGGCGGCGCGGGCGGCAGCGCGGCCGGGGCGGCGCCGGCCAGGTCGTGCGCGAAATTCGGCACGAAATGCGCCCGCTCGCGCGGCCAGCCCTGGGCGACGAACCAGTCGCGCAGCGCCCGCGTGTTACCGACGAGATGGTCGCAGCGGCGGTAGTACTTGAGGTCGTAGTAACCGCCGAGGCGCCCGACCAGCGTCCAGGGCCCGCGCGGGGCGAAGCGCGCGGCGCGGTTCTGCCAGGCCACCACCACCTGCGGCCGGAAGCGCGCGAGGGTCCGGGCGAGCGCCGGGCCGGTGCGCAGGTCGAAATAGCCGCCGAAGCCGAGCTCCACCAGCTCGAGCCCACCAGCGCGCAGCCGCGCGGCACGGCCCGCGTCGCGGCGGATCACCGCCAGCACCTCCTCGCCGGCCGCGTGCTGCGCGAGGCAGAGCCGCTCGAAGAACGCCTCGGCGCCGCCCATCGGCGCGCCGGCCATGACGTGCGCGATCCTCATGGCGCGCCCCGTCCGGCGACGGACGCCGGCCGCACGACGGGCCGCGGCGCCGCGTCGCCCGTGCCCTGCGGTGCGGCGCCGCCGTGCCGCTCCGGCTCCAGCTTCGCCTTGAGGTGCCCGAGCAGCGGATAGAGGCCGGCGCAGAGCGCGATCAGCAGCCCCCAGCCGCCCTCGCGCCAGCCGCCCCGGCGGAAGTAGCACTTGCAGAAGCGCGAGACGAAGCGGCGGAGGTTGTTCGCCGTCGAGCCGATCTCGCCGCTCGCGATTAGATCCGCCGCGCGCGCATCGGTGTAGCGATCGAGCCGGCGCAGCATGTCGGAGATGTCGCGGTCCACGTAGTGCACCAGCGCATGGGTGAGGCGCGGCCCCTGCTCGCCGCGCCATTCGAGGGCGGGATGCACGCGCTGCGGCTTCCAGCGCTTCGCGCCACGGCGCGACAGGCGCGGCACGGAGGTGGTGCCGAAGCTCCCACCCCAGCCGTGCCGCACAAGACGCGTGCCGATGTAGTTGTCGACCGGCACCTCGTGCCAGGCATGGGTGGAGGTGGCGATCACGCGCCGCACCTCCTCGGCGAGGGCCGGCGGCACGCGCTCGTCGGCGTCCACCTCGAGGATCCAATCGCCGGTGCAGGCGTCGAGGCCGGCGTTCCGCCGGTCGCCCTCGATCTCCCAGGCGCCTTCGAGGACCCGCGCGCCGTGCGCCCGCGCGATCTCCGCGCTGGCATCGGTGGTGCGGTCGAGCACGACGACGACCTCGTCGGCGAAGGTGAGGGCCGAGAGGCAGTCGGCGAGCTGCGCAGCCTCGTTGCGCGCCACGACGAGAGCAGAGAGGCGGGGCGGAGGCGGGGATGGCGCGGTCATCGGGCGACGGCGGCGGTAGCGGCGCTGGATGGTTCCGCGAGGCCCAGGGCGGGCGCCTTCGCCGGTCCCCCGTCCGCCAGCAGGCGGCGCGCGGCGGCGACCACCTCCGCGACCTCGATCGCCGCCATCTCGCCCTTCGCGGGGGCACCGGGCGCAATCACCGCGGCCGCGCGCGCGCCCACCGGCCCGTACTCCTCAGCCGAGGTCGGGCCGAACAGGCCGAGCGTCGGCGTGCCGACCGCAGCGGCGAGGTGCATCAGCCCGGAATCGTTGCCGACGAACAGCGCGCAGCGCGCCAGCGCGGCCGCGGCTTCCGGGATCTCCAGCCGGCCGACGAGGTCCACCGAGTCGGGCGGCAGGGCCGCGAGCAAGGGCGCGGCGAGCGCGCGCTCGGCCTCGCCGGGCCCACCGAACACCACGGCGCGGGCGCCGGGCAGCGGGCCGTCCGGCGCGCTCAGGGCGCGGAACAGGGCGAGGAAACGCTCGGAAGGCCAGATCTTGCGTGTCCAGTTCGCGGTCGGGCCGAGGCCGATCCAGGCCCTCCCCGCGACATCCGGCAGCAGGGCCGCCGCCCGAGCGCGATCGGCCTCGGCGGTCCAGACGACGGGGACCGGCAGGGCGTTCTGAAGCCCCAGCACGGCCGCGAGATGGCCGGTCCGGTGCCCGGGTCGCCGCCCGCCGCGCATCACCGCGCGCCGGCGCGCCCGCAGCATCCAGGCAAGCGCCGAGCCGCGCAGGTCCACCACCAGGTCCCAGCGCACCGGCAGCACGGCAGCGAGCAGCTTCAGCCAGTGGGCGCGGAAACGGCGCTTGGTGAGCACGATGGTGCGCGCGCGGTTCGGCATGCGCGCGAAGACGCCCTCGGCGGCCGGGCCGCAGGCGATGGTGATGGCCGCCTCGGGATGGGTGCGGATCAGATGGGCCAGCAGGCCGGTCGAGAGGACCGCATCGCCGAGGCGGGTCGCGGTGACGAACAGGATGCGCACGGCACCGCCCTTAGCACGCCCGGCGCCACGGGCGAACCGGGCGGCCGGGGCGGCGTGGCCGGCCCGTGGCCGGCGGAGGCCGCGCCCGCCGCCCGGGCTCGCCGCTGTCCGGCCCGCTCCCCGCCACGGGGGCGCAAGGGGCCGGCGGCGAGGCGGGGGAGTGCGCCCCCCGCCCTCGTTTAGCTTGCCGTGCCGGACGGCGCCTTGTGGATCGGGTCCACCCAGAGCACCTCCTCGGGCTTCTCCACCGGCTCGATGTCGAGGTTGACCACCACCGCCTCGTTGTCGCTGCGCACCAGCACGCATTCCAGCGTCTCGTCGGTGCTGGCGTTGATCTCCTGGTGCGGGACGTAGGGCGGCACGTAGATGAAGTCGCCCGGCCCGGCCTCGGCGACGTATTCCAGCTTCTCGCCCCAGCGCATCCGGGCGCGGCCGCGGATGACGTAGATCACGCTCTCCAGCGGGCCGTGGTGGTGCGCGCCGGTCTTGGCGTTGGGGTGGATGTGCACCGTGCCGGCCCAGATCTTCTGCGCGCCGACGCGGGCGTAGTTGATCGCCGCGGCGCGGTTCATGCCCGGCGTCTGCGCCGTGTTGGTGTCCAGGCTGCTGCCCGGGATCACGCGGACGCCGGTGTGCTTCCAGCCGTCCGGCGGGATGTCGTGGTGCGCGTGGCCGTCATGCGGCATGGGGTGGGCTCCGTCCGAGTAGTAGGCTGCGGCGGGGAGGCAAGGCGCCGGACCGGCCGTCTGCCCGCCGCATGGGGAACCCGCCAGATAACGCGGCAAATCCAGCGGGCAAGTGCAATCCGCCGCGATGCGAGACGCTGCTCCCGCATGGGTCCGAAAGAGGAATTGTTCCTCCGCGGGCGCGACGGCGCGCCACTTCCTGCTTCGCCCGGCCTACGACGACTCCGGCCCGGTCAGCCGAGCGCCGCCGCGCGCAGCCGCGCGGGCACCGCCTCGATCGCGTCGAGGCCGGCATTGGCGAAGGCGAGGCGCAAGTGCCGTTCCTGTCCCGGCCCGAAGAACGGCCCGGGCAGGGCGAGCAGCCCGGCCTCGACGGCCAGGCGCTCCGCGGCCGCGAGCGCGTCGGGCGCGCGCTCCGGCAGGCGCAGATAGGCGAAATAGGCGCCGCGCGCATCGAGCCGCCAGTCGCCCGCCAGCGGCGCGACGGCGCGCCGGAAGGCCGCAGCGCGTTCGGCCATGAGCGTGCGGTTCTCCGCGCGCCAGTCGCGCAGCCCCTCGACGGCCCAGGTGAGCGCTGATTGTGCCGCGCGCGGGGCGCAGATCTGCATCGTGTCGAGCGCCTTCATCAGCGCCACGCGGAAGGCCGGCCCCGCGAGGATCGCGCCGACCCGGTGCCCCGGCACGCAATAGGCCTTCGAGAAGGAGTAGAGCTGCACGACACCGCCGGCGTCACGCCAACCCGCGTCGGCGAACAGCGGATGCGGCGGCAGCGCCTCCTCCGGCAGGAAGTCGCGATAGGTCTCGTCCAGCACCAGCCAGGCGCGGCGGTCGCGGCACAGCGCGGCGAAGCGCGCGATGAGGTCGGGCGGGTAGGTCGCGCCGGTCGGGTTGTTGGGCGTGACGAGCACGATGGCGCGCAGGCGCGGATGCTCGTGCAGCAGCGCGGCGGCACGGTCGGGATCGGGGACGAAGCCGTCCTCCGCGCGGCAGGGCAGCGGGATCGCCACGATGCCGAGCATGGAGAGCGCCATGCGGTGGTTGAAGTACCAGGGCGTGGGCAGCAGCACCGCCTCGCCCTCCCCGGCGAGCACCGTCATGGCCATGGTGAAGGCGAGGTTGCCGCCGGCGGTGATCGCCACGTCGTCCGCCGCGACCGGCGCGGCGTAGGCGCGCGCGATGTCGGCGGCGAGCGCCTCGCGCAGCGCGGGCTCGCCGTCGATCGGGCCGTAGCCGGCACTCGCGCGGTCGCCCGCTGCCGCGGCAAGCCGGGCGAGCAGATCGGGATGCGGCGGGTAGCCGGGCACCGCCTGGGTGAGATCGAGCAACGGCCCGGCCGCGCCGGCATAGCGCGCGGCCCAGGCGCGCACCGCGGGGATCGGCGGCGCGCCGGTGGCGCGGATGCGTGGGGAGAGCGGCAGGTCGGCTGCTGCGGGGGCGTCCATCCGAGTCGTTTCGCACCGCTCGCGCGGGGCGTCCATCGGACGCGTCAGGGCGCCTCGCCCGCCGGGCGCCCCGTCACGAAGCGCCAGTGGTGCCAGAGCAGCCGCGCCGCCAGCGCGCGCCAGGGGCGCCACCGCTCCGCCATCGCCCGCAGCGCCTTCGGGTCCGGCCGTGCCGCGAGGCCCTTGAGATGCGCCGCGCCGGCGGCGAGGGCGAGGTCGCCGGCCGGGAACACGTCGGGTCGTTGCAGGCCGAACAGCAGGTGGATCTCCGCCGTCCATCGGCCGAGGCCCTTCACCGCGGAGATGGCGGCGATCGCGGCCTCGTCGTCCTCCATCCGCGCCACGGCGGCGAGGTCGAGGCGGCCCGTGACGCAGGCTTCGGCCAGCGCGCGCGCATGGGCGACCTTCGGGCGTGACAGGCCGGCGCCGCGCAGCGCCTCCTCCGGCAGGGCGAGCAGCCCGGCCGGGTCCAGCGCGCCGGGCAGGGCACTCAGCCGGATCCAGATCGCGGCGGCCGCCTGGTTGGAGATCATCTGGCCGCAGATCGCGCGCAGTAGGCCGGGGAAGCCCGGATCGCGCGTGCGCCAGGGCAAGGGGCCGGCGGCCGGCTCGATGCGGGCGAAGTCCGGATCGGCTTCGGCAAGCGCGGCAAGGCCGGCGCGGGCCCAAGG
>JADGHI010000199.1 GCA_019689515.1 Acetobacteraceae bacterium
GCTCGAAGGCGGCCGCCGCGGCGGCGAGGACGCCGTGGAGGCGGCGCGCGCGGCGCTCGCGCTCCGCCGCCGCGGGGCTGGCTTTGGGCACCTCGAGCCCGGCCTCGGCCGCCAGCCGCTCCACCGCTTCCGGAAAGGAGGCGCCCTCCGCGCGCATGACGAAGGAGACCGCGTCGCCATGCGCCCCGCAGCCGAAGCAGTGGAAGTGGTCCTCATAGACGTAGAAGGAGGGAGTCTTCTCCTGATGGAAGGGGCAGCAGCCCTTCCAGTTCCGCCCGCCGGCGCGGGTCAGCCGCGTCCGCCTCCCGATCAGGGCGGCGAGCGGGGTGCGGGCGCGGAGCTCGTCGAGGAAGGCGGGCGGAAGGGCCATCGTGGAGCCAAATCATTGTAGCACAACCAGCCCCGGCCGGACCTCCCCGCTTACGACGCCCGCCTGGCAGCCGCAGGGATCACGGTCGCGCGGGCGGCACCGGCGCAGCGTGGCGCGGCCCCCGGAACAGCAGGACGCCCCCGAGCAGCAGGAGCACCGCGAAGAAGGCGAGCACCCAAGGCGTGATGCCCGGTCCGGAGGCCACATCGGAGGGCAGGCGCAGACGGGTCGGATCGGCGGGGTCATAGACCACCGTCGCGCGGCGCCCGCGGGGGAAGTCCGAAGGCGTCACGGCGGTGGAAGAGGTGGCCTGCATCGTCCTCCCGTCCGCGGTGGCAAACCGGAAGATCGGGTAGTAGCTGGCGCTGCCCCGCCGGCTGCGGTGCGTCTCCATGCCGACCACGGTCGCCTCGACCTGCACGCCCCGGGCCGCCAGTCCCCAGACCTCGCTGACCTGCGAATAGGCGCCATAGGCCAACACGAGGCCGATCAGCATGAGGAAGATGCCGAGGCCGCGCGTCCTGGCGGGCTGCTGCTGCGACGGCGTCTGAGTCGCTGCACTCATCGTTGCGTTCCTTCCCGGCGCTATCGCCTCAGAAAGAATCGCGCGCGTATCGGCGGATGGCAATGCAAGCCTGCCCGCGCACGACCGCGGAGCGCGGCGGGCCGCAGCCTCATGGGCGGGACGACGCCCCGGACGCAGCCCCCCTTCCGCCCGTGCGAGGAGGCAATAGGGCTTCAGCCCGCGCGGGAGGCCCCGCCGGTGGTGGACGCGGGCGCCTTAGCCGCCGGGCGCTTGAACAGGACCAAGGCCCCGAGCGCGAACGCGGCAAGCGCGAAGCCACCGAAGATCCAAGGCAAGGCACCCGGCCCCTCGGCGACCGCTTCGGCCGGACGGACGGTGGAGGTGTCGGCGGGATCGTACACGACCTCGACAGTGCGCCCGCTCCTGTATGGTTCGAGCGAGGACACGGAGACGGCCGAACGCTCCCGCGTGACGCGCCCGTCGGCGGTGCGGAACACGAAGATCGGGTAGTAGGTCGAGACTCCCCTGCGGCGATGCTCCTCGACCGAGTACACCCGCGCCTCGGCGCGCACGCCGTTGGCCGCCAGGTGACGGACCTCGGCCACCGGCAGCCAGGCGAGGACGGCCAGGCCGACGCCGGCCGCCAGGAAGATCACCGCGAGAAGGATCGGCCGCTTCGGCGCCGGTTGCGCCGAAGGCTGCGCCGACGGTGGCACGGCACTGCCGCTCATGGCGCCGCCCTTCGCGTCATGGTGGAGCGATCAAGGCCGCAGGCATCTCGCATGGCGGAGGCTCCTCCCCATGTCAGCCTGCCCCTGACGCTATGATGGTGCAACGAGAATCCGCGCACGTCCAACGGTCCGGCCGGGCCGACTGTCCGGCCCGGCAGGATGCCGGGACGCGTTGCCGTCCGATGCCGGCCGAACGGAGGCGCGCCTATCCCCCGAGCCGCGCCTTCACCATCGGCCCCGCCTTGGCGAGGTCGAGCGTTGCGGCGTGCTTGGCCCGCAGCGCCGCCATGACCTTGCCCATGTCCTTGATGCCGGAGGCCCCGGTCTCGGCCACCGCCGCCTCGATCGCGGCGCGCATGGCGGCCTCGTCCATCTGCTGCGGCAGGAAGGACTCGATGACGCGGATCTCGGCCTCCTCCTTTTCCACAAGGTCCTGGCGGCCGCCCTGGCGGTAGAGGTTGGCGCTCTCGCGGCGGGACTTCGCCATGCCGCGCAGCATCGCGACGATCTGCTCATCGGGTACCTTGTCCACCCCCGAAGGACGGGCGGCGATGTCGGTTTCCTTGAGCCGGGCGAGAATCATCCGGAGGGTGGAGGTGCGCGCGGCGTCGCCGGCCTTCATCGCGGCCTTCAGTTCCTCGGTGAAGCGGGTGCGCAGGTCCATCGGGCGGGTCTCCTCGGGATCGAGGTCGGTATAGCGCGGGCCACGCCGGGGCGGCAGCGGCCGAGGACGGTGGGCATCGACGCCACACTGGGAACTAATTTCCCAACCCATCCGGTTTCCGGTTGCACCGGGAAGTGATTTCCCACATTTACCGTCCCATGCGGTCCGTCGAAGACATCATCGCCCTGATGGGTGGCCCGGAGGCCGCCGCCGCCCGCTGCGGCGTCGGCACCGAAGCCGTGCGCAAATGGCGCCAGGCGCGCGCCATCCCGGCAAAGCACTGGCCCGCGGTGCTCGCCGCCACCGGGCTCACCCTCGCCGAACTGCCCGGCGCCCCGGCCGGCGCCTCCCCCCCGGAGACCCATGCGATGCCCGATCCGATCGACAGCGCCACGGTGCCGCCGGAGGGCGCGACCGCCGCCCTCGTCCTCGGCGATGGGACGGTGCTCTGGGGCCGAGGTTTCGGGGCGTATGGCACGCGGGTGGGCGAGGTCTGCTTCACCACGGGCATGACCGGCTACCAGGAGACGCTGACCGACCCCTCCTACGCCGGGCAGATCATCACCTTCACCTTCCCCCATATCGGCAATGTCGGCGCCAATCCGGAGGACATCGAGGCGGGCACCCCGGCCGCCCGCGGCCTGGTGGTGAAGCAGGACGTCACCGAGCCCTCCAACTGGCGCGCCACCCGCCACCTCGACGACTGGCTGAAGAGCCACGGCGTGACGGGCATCGCGGGAGTGGATACCCGCGCGCTGACCGCGCGGATCCGTGACGGCGGCGCGCCGAACGGCGTGCTGTGCTTCCCGGCCGACGGGCGCTTCGACATCGCGGAGTTGCGCGCCCAGGCGCGCGAGTGGCCCGGGCTCATCGGGATGGACCTGGCGCGCGAGGTCTCCTGCCGCCAGTCCTACCGCTGGGACGAGACGGAATGGGCCTGGCCGCAGGGCTACGGCCGGCTGACGGCGCCAAAGCACAGGGTCGTGGCGGTGGACTACGGGGCGAAGCGCAACATCCTGCGCGGCCTCGCCAGCGCCGGCTGCGAGGTGATGGTCGTGCCCGCAACCGCGAGCGCGGAGGAGATCCTGCGCCACGCGCCGGACGGCGTGTTCCTCTCCAACGGCCCCGGCGACCCGGCGGCGACGGGCGAATACGCCGTGCCCGTGATCCGCGAGGTGCTGGAGCGCGGCGTGCCGATCTTCGGCATCTGCCTCGGCCATCAGTTGCTTGCCCGGACGCTCGGCGCGCAGACCTACAAGATGGAGCGCGGGCACCGGGGAGCGAACCAGCCGGTGAAGGACCTAGCCACGGGCAAGGTCGAGATCACCTGCCAGAACCACGGCTTCGCGGTGGACGAGAAATCCCTGCCGAAGAACGCGCGGGTCACCCATGTCTCGCTGTTCGACGGATCGAACGAGGGCATCGCCTGCACCGACCGCCCCGCCTTCTCCGTGCAGTACCACCCGGAGGCGGGACCGGGCCCGACCGACAGCCACTACCTGTTCCACCGCTTCGTTGAGCTGATCGAGAAGCACAAGGAAGGCAGCGGCAGGGCATGAGCGGGATGTTCGACCTGGCGGGGCGCGTCGCGCTCGTCACTGGCGGGAACGGCGGGATCGGCCTCGGCCTCGCGCGCGGGATGGCGCGCTGCGGCGCCGCGGTGATGGTGGCGGGGCGCAACGCGGCGAAGAACGCCAAGGCGGTGGAGGAGCTTTCCGCCCTGGGCGCGGCGGCGCAGGCCGCGGCGGTGGAGGCGGACGTCACCGATCCGGACTCGGTCGCCGCGATGGTGGCGCGCACGGTGGAGCGCTTCGGCCGGCTCGACATCCTGGTGAACAACGCCGGCACCAACATCCGCCGCCGGCCGGAGGAGTACCGCCTGGAGGACTGGCGGACGGTGCTCGACACCAACCTGACGAGCGCGATGCTCGCCTCGCAGGCGGCCCATCCGCACCTCAAGGCTGGCGGGCATGGGCGGGTGATCAACATCGGCTCCATGCTCTCGATCTTCGGCTTGCCCTTCCATGTCGCCTATGGCGCGTCGAAGGGCGGGATCGTGCAGATGACGCGATCCATGGCGGTGGCCTGGGCACCGGACGGGATCACGGTGAACGCGCTGCTGCCGGGCTGGATCGACACGGATCTGACGCGCAAGGCGCGGTCCGAGATGCCGACGCTGAACGCCAACGTGCTGGCGCGCACGCCGATGGGACGCTGGGGCGATCCGCGGGATTTCGAGGGCATCGGCGCGTTCCTCGCGAGCGACGCGGCGGCCTTCATCACCGGGACGGCGATCCCGGTGGATGGCGGGTTCTCGGTGCAGGGCTAGCGCCATGCCGACAACAGCGACGCTGCTCGCCTTCGCGGCCGTCGCGCTCGGCATGGTGCTGACGCCCGGGCCGAACATGCTCTACCTGCTCAGCCGCAGCATCACGCAGGGGCGCGTCGCGGGCCTCGTTTCGCTGCTGGGCGTGGCGCTCGGCTTCGTCATCTACATGCTATGCGCGGCCTTCGGCATCACCGCGATCGTGATGGCGGTGCCCTTCGCCTATGACGCGCTGCGGCTCGCGGGGGCGGCCTATCTGCTGTGGCTTGCCTGGCAAGCACTGGCGGGGAGCGGTACGCCCTTCGCGCCGCGCGCGCTGCCGCCGCACGCCAAGGGGCGGCTGTTCGCGATGGGGCTGCTGACCAACCTGCTCAACCCGAAGATCGCGGTGCTCTACCTGTCCCTTCTCCCGCAATTCGTCGATCCCACCCAAGGATCGGTCCTGCTGCAGAGCGTCACACTGGGCGCGGTGCAGATCGCGGTGAGCGTGACGGTGAACGCGATCCTTGTGCTGAGCGCCGGCACGGTCGCGTGCTTCCTCGCCGGACGGCCGCTCTGGCAGCGGGTGCAGCGCTGGCTGATGGCAACGGTGCTGGCGGGCCTCGCCTGCCGCATGGCGGTCGAGCGCGCGCGCTGATGCCCTCCCTTGAAACGCTGCTGGTCTTCGCCGCGCTCTCGCTCGGCCTGGCGCTGACGCCCGGGCCGAACATGCTCTATCTCGTCTCGCGCTCGCTCGCGCAGGGCACGCGCGCCGGCCTCGTTTCGCTGGCCGGCTGCCAGTTCGGCAGCCTCGCCATCATGCTGCTCGCGGCGGCAGGGATCACGGCAGCGCTGCTCGCCATCCCCTATGCGTGGGACGTGCTGCGGCTCGGCGGCGCGGCCTATCTCGCCTTCCTCGCCTGGCAGTGCCTCCGCCCCGGCGCCGCGCCGATCTTCGCGCCGCGGCCCCTGCCGCGCGAGAGCACGGCGCGGCTGTTCGGCCTGGGCTTCGCGACGGCGGCGCTCAACCCGAAGGTGGCGCTGTTCTACATGGCGGTGCTGCCGCCCTTCCTCGATCCGGCGCGCGGCGATCTGTTCCTGCAGAGCGCGGTGCTCGGCGCGGTGCAGATCGGCATCGCGATCGCCTTCGATGCGGTGCTCGTGCTCGGCGCCGGCGGCGTGGCACGGTTCCTGGCCGGCCGGCCCGCCTGGATGGCGGCGCAGCGCTGGGTGCTCGGCGGCACGCTCGGACTGCTGGCGGTGAAGTTGGCGACGGAAGGGCGGCGATGAGCGACATCGGCCTCGCCGGGCTCGACGCGCTGGTCCATGGCGCGGCGATCGCCCTTCTCGTGCTGCTCGCGGGAACGCCGCTGCTGTGGTCGCTCACCCGCGGCCTCGCGCGCCCGCGCCGGGCGGTGCTGACGAGCCTTGCCTGCCTCGGCGCCTCCGGCCTCCTGTCCCTGCCCTTTTCGCTCGATGACCGGACGGAAGGGACGGCGGCCGCCGCCCTGCTCGCCTCCGCCATCCTCCAGGGCGTTGCCCTGATCGTGCTGCTCCTCCTTCCCTCCAGAACCTGACCGCGAGTACCGATGCCGAAGCGCACCGACATCCAGTCCATCCTCATCATCGGCGCCGGCCCGATCGTCATCGGCCAGGCCTGCGAGTTCGACTATTCCGGCGCGCAGGCCTGCAAGGCGCTCAGGCAGGAGGGCTACCGGGTCATCCTGGTGAACTCCAACCCGGCGACGATCATGACCGACCCGGGCCTGGCCGACGCCACCTACATCGAGCCGATCACGCCCGAGATCGTCGAGAAGATCATCGCGAAGGAGCGCCCCGACGCGCTGCTCCCCACCATGGGCGGCCAGACCGCGCTGAACACGGCGATGAAGCTCGCGGCGAGCGGCGTGCTGGAGAAGTACGGCTGCGAGCTGATCGGCGCGCGCGCCGACGTCATCGACAAGGCCGAGGACCGGCAGAAATTCCGTGACGCGATGGCGAAGATCGGCATCGAGAGCCCGCGCAGCGCCATCGCCCACAGCATGGCCGAGGCGTGGAACGCACTGGAGCACGTCAAGCTCCCCTGCGTGATCCGCCCCTCCTTCACGCTCGGCGGCACGGGTGGCGGCATCGCCTACAACCGCGAGGAATTCGAGCAGATCGTCGCCGCCGGCCTCGCCGCCTCCATGACCACGGAGGTGCTGATCGAGGAGAGCGTGCTCGGCTGGAAGGAGTTCGAGATGGAGGTGGTCCGCGACCGCGCGGACAACTGCATCATCATCTGCTCCATCGAGAACCTCGACCCGATGGGCGTGCACACGGGCGATTCCGTGACCGTCGC
>JADGHI010000200.1 GCA_019689515.1 Acetobacteraceae bacterium
GTCCACGCAGCGCCGCTCGCAAATGGCCACCAGCCAGGGGCGGATCGGGCGGGCGGGATCGTAGGTGTGGCAAAGCGTGTGCAGAGTGAGCAGCGCGTCCTGCACCGCGTCTTCCGCCTCCGCCGAGTCCGGCACGCGGCGGCGGGCGACGGCGCGCAGCAGCGGCAGGGCCTCGCGCAGCAGCGCGTCGTAGGCACGTGCGTCGCCGGCCTGGACCGCCACCATGAGCGCCTCCCAACGCCCAGGCTCCGCCCGTTGCGCCGCCGGTGTCGGCGCGCCGACGTTCCGAAGATACGCCCTGTCGCCCGCAGCCTGCTGCGTGGACATGTGCCTGCCTCCTCCTGCGTTGCCGGCCCCCTTCCAGGCGGCGCGAGGCCCGATGGAGGCAGTCTCGGCGCGCGCCCGCGCCGGCATCCACTTCCCTTGCCCTATCGGAGCGATGCACGCCGCCTATCGCCGCGGCCGGGCGCGGGCGGCCTCAGGCGCCGGTGGGTGCTGCCGCCGGCTCGGATGGCTCGTCCGCCGTTGCCGTGGCGGCCGCCAGCCAGGCGGCGCGCATCGTTTCCGCCCGCTCCGGCCAGCGGTAGCGCCGGACCGCCTGCACGAAGACAGCGAGCGGTGTGGACCAGCGCCGGCCGGCCACCGTCACCAGGCAGACCTCGCGCGTGACTTCCGGCTCGGTCACCTGCCGCAGCACCAGGCCCGGATGGGTGGCCGAGTATTCCGGGATGAAGCACACCCCCATCCCGGCTGCGACCATGGACTGGATCCACTCCTCGCGCTCGCTGCGGTAGGAGCGGTCGATGCGCGCGCCGTTCGCCTCGCAGCTCTCGCGCAGCACGTCGCGAAACTCGCAATTGATCCGCTGGAGGTAGATCTGCCCGTCCAGGTCGCGCATCGTCACCGCGTTGCGCCGCGCGAAGGGGTGTCCGACCGAGCAGGCCACCATGAAGCGCTCGGTGTAGAGCGGCTCGGCGCGCAGCCGCTCGTCGAAGCCGTCCGGATTGGCCATCAGCGCGACGTCGATCTCGCCCTGCAGCAGCGCCTCCGACAGGCGCGAGGGCACGGATTCCGTCAGCGTCAGCTCGACGCCTGGGTGGTCGGTGCGGAAGCGGTTGAGGAAGCCGACGAAGCGCATCGGCCCAATGGTGCACATCACCCCGAGGCGCAGATGCGCGCTCTCCAACCGCAGGAAGCGCGAGGCGCTCTCCTTCGCCGCCTGGGTGCTCGCCAAGACCTCCTCGAGATGGGGCAGCATCAGGCGGCCGAGTTCGGTAAGGTGGGTGTTGGCCCTCTCGCGCGAGAAGAGAAGGCCGCCGAGCTCCGCCTCCATCTTCTGAATCGCGCGCGTGAGGGCGGGCTGGCTGACGTTGCACATATCAGCGGCGCGGGTGAAGTTCAGCGTCTTGCACACCGCCAGGAAGTAGCGGATCTCGTGCAATTCCATCGCGGTCCTCCCCGGCGGCCACCCGCCCTGCGGCTGCCCCGGCCCCTTCGCGCGGAGTACCCTAGAGAAGGCGGGGAGGCCGCGTCCATAGCCCGCTGCGACCGAGCCCCTGCCGTTCCTCATTGGCAAGGCGCGCGCCGGCGGGCGCAGGATTCTTCCCGGCGCCGCGTAGCTCCCCGGGCGCCCTGCAGCGAAGCAGGGCGGCGAGACCCGAGGAGGACCGGGATGAACACGATCATCACCCCCGCCGGCCTGGCCGCCGCCAACCAAAGCCGGCGTGAGCTGGACGGACGCGTCGCCGTCGTCACCGGCTCGACCAGCGGCATTGGCCTCGCCATCGCCGAGGCGCTTGCGGCGCGCGGCGCCATGGTGGTGCTGAACGGTTTCGGCGACCGCGAGGCGATCGAGGGCACGTGCGCGCGCCTCAGCGGGACGCACGAGGTCTCCGTTCTCTATGACGACGCCGACATGTCTGCGCCGGCGGAGGCGGCCGGCATGGTGGAGCGCGCCCGCCGCGCACTCGGGCCGGTGGACATCCTGGTGAACAACGCCGGCATCCAGCACGTCGCGCCGATCGAGGATTTCCCGCCGGAGAAGTGGGAGGCGATCCTCTCCGTCAACCTCTCGGCCGTGTTCCACACCACGCGCGCGGCGCTTGGCTCCATGAAGGCGCGCGGCTGGGGGCGCATCGTGAACATCGCCTCGGCGCACGGGCTCGTCGCCTCGCCCTTCAAGAGCGCCTATGTCGCGGCCAAGCATGGCGTGATCGGCCTCACCAAGGTCACCGCGCTCGAGGCCGCGGAGAGCGGTGTGACCTGCAACGCGGTCTGCCCGGGCTATGTCTGGACACCGCTGGTCGCCGGCCAGGTCGCGGACCAGGCCAAGGCGCATGGCCTGTCCGAGGAGGAGGTCGTGAAGAAGGTGTTCCTCAAGGAGCAGCCAACCGGGCGCTTCGCGACGGTCGAGGAGATCGCCACTACCGTGGTCTTCCTCTGCTCGGCGGGCGCCGGCTCCGTCACCGGCGTCGCGCTGCCGGTGGACGGCGGCTGGACGGCGCACTGAGATGGAACGGGTCCTCGACGGCTGGCCCGCCGAGCCCGCCGAGGCGGCGGAGGCGCAGCGCTCCGCCGCCCCGCAGCCCCGCGTCCACGAGCCCGCGCGCGCGGGGGTGAAGACGATCAACCTCGCCCTCCAGGGCGGCGGCGCGCACGGCGCCTTTACCTGGGGCGTGCTCGACCGGTTGCTGGAGGACGAGCGCATCGCCCTCGAAGCCATCTCCGCCACCTCCGCCGGGGCGATGAACGCCGCCGCCTGCGCCTATGGCATGGCCATCGGCGGGCCGGAGGCGGCGCGGCGCGCGCTCGAGCGCTTCTGGATGGGCGTTTCCGACGCCGCGCAGCTCTCGCCGCTGCGGCCGAGCTGGGTGGACCGCGTCCAGGCGAATTGGGGCCTGGAGTGGTCGCCCGCCTTCCTCGCCTTCGACCTGGTGGCGCGGCTGTTCAGCCCCTACGAGTTCAATCCCCTCAACCTCAACCCGCTCAAGCGCGTGCTGGAGACGGTGGTGGATTTCGAGGTGCTGCGCCAGCCGGACGCGCCGCTGAAGCTGTTCCTGTCCGCCACCAATGTCCGCACCGGCCGGGTGAAGGTGTTCGCGCGCGACGAGCTCTGCGCCGACGCCGTGCTCGCCTCCGCCTGCCTGCCGTTCATCTTCCACGCCGTGGAGATCGGCGGCGAGGCTTACTGGGACGGCGGCTACGTGGGCAATCCGGCGGTCTTCCCGCTGATCTACCACTGCGAGAGCCGCGACGTGGTGGTCGTACATATCAACCCGCTCCACCGTCCCGAGGTGCCGCGGACGGCACGCGACATCCTCAATCGGGTCAACGAGATCTCCTTCAACGCCTCGCTGGTGCGGGAGATGCGCGCGATCCAGTTCGTCACGGACCTGATCGACGGCGGAAGGCTGCGGGACACGGAGATGAAGCGCATGTTCATCCACTCCATCGCCGCCGACGAGGTGATGGGGAAGCTCGGCGTGAACTCGAAGCTGAACGCCAACCGCGATTTCCTGACCTACATGCGCGACGCCGGCCGGCGTTACGCCGGGGAGTGGCTGGAGCGGAATTTCGACGACCTTGGCATCCGCTCCACCGTCGACATCCGTGCCGAGTACCTCTGATGGCGCGGCCGCGGCCGCCCCGCCGCACCCCGCGCGCGCTGCCCTCCGCCGCGTGGCGGAGGGGCTGCTGCGCTTGCTCGGCCTTGGCCGCGACCTGGCCGAGCCGCTGCCACCGCGCGTACAGGCGATGGTGCGCGAGCAGCAGGCCAGCGCCGAGATTCTGATCGGCCTCGCCCAGGTCGCCGCCATTGCCACCTTCGGCGCGCTCTACGCCATCGCGCGTCACTACAACCCGCCGCCGACGGCGATCGAGCCGGTGCCGATCGCGCTCGGGCTCTATGCGGTTTTCACCGGCTTCCGGCTGTGGCTCGCCCTTCGCCGCCGTCTCTCCGCGCCGCTGCTGGTCGCCTCGGTGGTGATCGACATGACGGTGCTGATGATCACCATCTGGAGCTTCCACCTGCAGTACATGGCGCCATCCGCGATCAGCCTGAAGGCGGCGACGCTGATGTATGTCTTCATCCTGATCGCTCTGCGCGCGCTGCGCTTCGACGCTTTCTACGTGCTGCTCGCCGGCGCCTGCGCCATCCTCGGCTGGGCGTCGCTCGTCGGCTACGCGTTGCTGGTGGACCCGATGCTGGGGGCGATCACCCGCAGCTTCCTCGACTACGTCACCTCGCCGAAGGTCCTGCTCGGGGCGGAGTTCGACAAGGCAGTCTCGATCGGCATGGTGACCGCGCTGCTCGCGCTTGTGGTGCTGCGCGGCCGCCGCCTGCTGGTGGACTTCGCGCGCGAAGGCATCGCCGCGGCCGAGCTTTCCCGCTTCCTGGTGCCCGAGGTGGCGCAGCGGATCCGCCGCAGCGGCGGCGTGATGGCGGGCACGGCGGAACGCCGCCAGGCGGCCATCCTGATGGCCGACCTGCGCGGCTTCACCCGCCTGGCGCGCGAGCGTCCGCCCTGCGAGCTGCTCGCCCTGCTTGGCGAGTACCAGCGCCTGGTCGTTGCTGCCGTGCATGGCCGCGGTGGCAGCATCGACAAGTATCTCGGCGATGGCGTCCTCGCGAGCTTCGGCGCGGTGCGCCCGAATGGGACCTACGCCGCGGACGCGCTGCGCGCCGTGGAGGACATCCTGGCCGCCATTGCCGCCCGCAATGCCGCACGGCCGCCCGGTGTGCCCGCCTTCGAGGTCGGCGTCGCGGTTGCCTGCGGCGAGGTGCTGTTCGGCACGGTCGGCGATGCCGACCGCCTGGAATACACGGTGATCGGCGACCCGGTGAACCTCGCCGCCAAGCTCGAGAAGCACAACAAGGCCGAGGCAAGCCAGGCGCTCGCCGACCACGCCACCCACGAACTCGCCCTCGCCCAGGACTATGCGCCGCGCGCAGCCGTGGAGGTGCGCCCCGCCCGCACGGTGGCCGGGGTGCCGGCGCCGCTCGACCTCGTCGTCCTGGGGCGGGGCTGAGCCTCCGCTGCCGCGGCCGGACCGGCGCCGCGGCGAAGCTCGCCCGCGATTTTCGCGCCCGCCCGCGCTTCGAAACGGGCCGCGATCTGGCGATGGCGAAATGGATGCGGCGCCGCCGCGAACCGCGCGAGGAAACCAAGGCGCTCGGCGTTCCGGTGCGCCACCTCCAGATGCACGCATTCCGCCCGAAGCCGCCACCTGTTGCGCCCGAATCTCGCCGGCCGCGCGCCGACCGGCGTGAAAATGCGCGAGTTCGTGGTAGCGCCGCTCCCGCCCACCGAGCCGGTGCAGCACCACCTTCCGTGCGCTTGGCGTGACCGGCACATGGCGCGGAAGGGCGGCGACAACTCGGCGAAAGGCGCTAGCGGAGGCGATCCCTCGCCCGCGCCCCTCGTCGCGCCACCGCTGCCCGTGACGATCATGTCGGCGGCACGTTCCCCAGCCGGGCGGAGCGTCATGCCCGTGCGATGGTTCGCCGCCCAGCCCACCGAGCCCGGCGTCAGCCCGACGGCTACCGGCAGAGGTTCCAAGCCGTGCCGCGGCCCGATTCCTCCATCCATGACCGCGCTGTTCCCTGATCCCTCGGGCGTCAGCCCACCGGCCCGCCGCTCATCGGCCCGGCGGTGATCAGGCGCGCGCCACGCTTGAAGCTCACATAGGCCCAGAGCCAGTCGAGCAGCACGGCGAGCCGGTTGCGGAAGCCGATCAGGAAGGCGATGTGCACCACGCCCCAGAGCAGCCAGGCAAGCCGCCTGCTCATCCGCACCCGACCGAAATCCGCCACCGCCCGTCCGCGCCCGATGGTCGCGAGACTGCCAAGGTCCCGGTAGCGGAAGGGGCCCACCGTGTCGCCGCGGCCCTCGAGCCGGGCGCGGATCAGTCGCGCCGCGTAGGTGCCCTGCTGCTTCGCCACCGGCGCCAGCCCGGGCAGCGGCTTCCCGCCCGGCCCCTGCACGGCAGCGGTGTCGCCGAGGACAAAGATCTCCGGATTCCCCGGCAAGGTCAGGTCCGGCCCGACGATCACGCGGCCGGCCCCGTCGGCTGCCGCACCGAGCCAGCGCGCTGCGGCCGAGGCCGCAACGCCGGCGGCCCAGATGATGGTTGCCGCCTCGATGCGCTCCGCACCGCCCAGCGACACGCCGGTTCCGTCCAGCGCCGTGACCGGTCGGCCGACCCGCACCTCCACGCCGAGCGATTCCAGCGCCGCCCGCGCCTTGGCGGAGAGCACTTCCGGGAAGGCGGGCAGCACGCGCGGGCCAGCCTCCGCCAGGACTACACGCGCGTCACGCGGGTCGATGCGGCGGAAGTCACGCGCCAGCGCCACCTTCGCGAGCTCCGCGATGGCGCCGGCCATCTCCACGCCCGTCGGTCCGCCGCCGACCACGACGAAGTTCAGGAGCCGGCGCCGCTCGGCCTCGTCCGTGGTGCCTTCGGCCTGTTCGAAGGCGATCAGGATGCGGCGGCGGATGGCGGTCGCGTCCTCGATGCGCTTCAGGCCGGGAGCGTCGCGCTCCCAGTCGTCGCGGCCGAAATAGGCGTGGCGCGCGCCGGTGGCGAGGATCAGCATGTCGTAGCGCACCGGGCGGTCGGCGAGGAGCACGCGGCGGTTCGCCTTGTCCACGCCGGTGACGGCGCCGAGGATCACCTCCGTGTTCATCCGCCTGCCGAGGATCGAGCGGATCGGCATAGCGATGTCTGCCGGCGACAGCCCCGCCGTCGCGACCTGGTAGAGCAGCGGCTGGAACAGGTGATGGTTGCGCTGGTCGACGACGACCAGCTCCACCGGCGCCGAAGCCAGGGCGCGCGCCGCCGCAAGCCCGGCGAAGCCGGCGCCGACCACCACCACCCGCGGGCGCCCCCGCGCGGCCGCCCCCCCCCCCGGGCCCCCGGCCACCCCCCCC